>DATJYV010000088.1:0-8994 GCA_035499415.1 Bacteroidota bacterium | reverse complement strand
CGAGTTTTCATAGAACGTGACGCAATCGAGGCCGTGGAGGTTGACGACGAGATGCTCGTCCCCGGGCGCCTCGAGCGTGTTCGGCGCATACGGCGTACCGATGAACGACTTTCCGACCTCGGCGATCACGTCGCCGATTGGCCGCTTCTCCAGCTCCAGAGAGCCGGCCCAGGAAAATTTTTTCGTGCACAGAAGTTCATCGTCGTCGGTCACCGTCTGAGCGCCCAACCGGCGTCGGACGGTGGCCACGCCAGCCGTGAATGCGAGCGATAGAAGAAAAAATCTTCGGTTCATTTTTTACTCCTCTGCATTGCGGCCGCGGGGCGTGCGATTTCAGAAATGAGCATCATAAAGGTGCCCTAGTCGAATCCGGCTCGAAGGAAATCAAAACGCGATGCCGATTCCCAGTGAGATCGTGAACGCAGAATAGTCAAAATCCGTCGTCGACGTATCCTCAAACGTTCCGGCAATCCGCGTGAGGGTTCCCTCCATCTGTCCGACTTTCGCGAATTTGTAGCCCAGGTCCCCGCGCAGAAGCCACGTATCGGTCACCGCCATCGTTGCGCCGAGGCCGATGCCGAGAGCGCCGCTCGTTTTTCTGTAGGCCGCGAGCGTGTTGGTTGCAACGGTCGTCTGGGTTTGCCCTCCGTTCGTCACGGTTTGGGTCTGATACGTCGAGCCATCGGCCCGGGCAAAGACCGGGCCAACCTCGACGAGGACATACGGGTCGATGCGATAGACAAGCGGGGGAAGATAGTAAAGGACACCGACAAGTGCATCCGTGGCACCGACGGAGCGGTCGAGGGAGAGATAATTCTGCGCATCCGAGTATGAATCGCTTGCCTTTGCTCCATACGTCGAAACGGACGCGGTCAAGCCCAACTGGTCGTCGAGACGATAGACGACGCGGGCCGAGTAAGAAACGGCCGACTGAAAATGCGGGAACGGACCGATGGGGATGGCATTGGAATTCCAGTCGGCGACCGTCATGTCGAGCGTTTCGTTGACGGACCCCATCTGCAGAAGGTTCGCTGCCGCCGATAGCGTGATGGACCAGCCCTCATCCTGGGCAGCGGCAAGGTGGAAGCATGTAAAAAGGGTCGTCATCAGGATCGCGACCCCGGTACAACGGTCATTGCGGGGTCCACCGGTCAGAGGCGGAGGGTCGAAGCACTGCGCGCCATCCGGTCGAATCAGTCTGCCTGCCGCTTGCGTCAAAAGCACTCCGCCGGGAAGGCCCGCACCGACACGGGGACGATGAGCGCCATCGTCGCCCCATCCTCCACCTCTCCTTCAACATTCTTGTTCCTAGAACGGCGCATCGTCTCCGGTCGGCGGCGGCAGAAACGCATCCGGCCTGAAGACCTCGCGGCTCTCGAAGCGTGCGTACTGTCTGATGAACTGGAGCGTCACGCTGTCGGTCGGCCCGTTCCGCTGCTTGCCGATGATGATTTCCGCCATGCCTTCCGTCGATTTTCCGTCCTGTTCCTGAATTCCGTACATCTCGGGACGATGGACGAACAGGACAACATCGGCATCCTGCTCGATGGCACCCGATTCGCGGAGGTCGGCAAGGGCGGGACGCTTGTCGTTCCGGGCCTCGAGGGCGCGGTTGAGCTGAGAGAGCGCGATGACGGGAATGTTGATCTCCTTTGCGAGGGCCTTGAGCGAACGGGAGATGGATGAGATTTCCTGCTCGCGGCTCGGTGCATTCCGGGGTCCCTGCATGAGCTGGAGATAGTCCACGATGATGATGCCGACGTTGTGCTCGGCTTTCAGCCGGCGTGCCTTCGCGCGGAGCTCAAGGATGCTGAGCGCGGGCGTATCGTCGATGAAGATCTTCGCCTTGTACAACCGTCCGACGCTCATGCTCAGCTTCTTCCATTCGTCTTCGGGCAATCGGCCCGTCCGGACTTTGTGGGCATCAACGCGCGCCTCGGCACACATCAGGCGCATCACAAGCTGCTGGCTCGACATTTCGAGACTGAAGATGCCGACGGTTTCGTCGTGCAGGACCGACGCGTTACGCGCAATCGACAGGACGAGCGCGGTTTTTCCCTGGCTCGGTCTGCCGGCGACGATGATGAGGTCCGAACTTTGGAATCCGCCGGTCAGGTTGTCCAGGTCGGTGAAGCCCGACGGAACGCCGGTCACGCCGCTGTGCTTGCCGTGGATGCTCTGGAGGAGGTCCATGGTTTTGTGAACGGCGGTGTTCATCGAGACGAAGCTTTTCTTCATCCGCTGTTCCGACACTTCGAAGACCATCTGCTCCGCCTCATCGAGGAGGCCAAGCGCATCTTCCGTTTCGCTGTAGGCGCGCGTCATCACTGCCGACGCCGTCCCGATGAGCTGCCGCATCAACGCTTTCTCGAGGACGATGTGGGCGTGGAACTCCACGTTTGCTCCGCTGGAGACCTTCGACGTCAGTTCGGTGAGATAATATTCTCCCCCGATTTTCTCCAGCTCGCCGCGCCGCCGTAATTCCTCCGCGAGGGTGATAAGGTCGACCGGTTCGCTCCGTTCGAAGAGCCCGGTCATCGCCTGAAAGATGCTTTGGTGCGCCGGCTTGTAAAACGCCCGGTCGTCGATCACTTCGACCGCCTTCGCGATCGCCTCTTTATCGAGAAGCATCGCGCCCAGTACCGCCATTTCGATCTCGACGGCCTGAGGCGGAACGCGCCCCTCGGTTGAAACCGGTTGGTTGGAATTGATGTCGTAGATTTTGCGGGGTTCGGCCATGTGAGCGACTCCTGTGAACGACGACAGCGACGTCCGGATATTTTAGTGAATCAGCTTCGAATCATGTCTCATGCAACAGATGCCCCTCCCCGTCCCGTGCCGTCGGTTGTCTCGTGCTGAAGCGTCATCCCAACCGACCGGTCATCAATGGACCAACGGCGACACCCAAAGCCCAAGCGCGTACGTGATCGCGGCCTCGCCAACTCCCACGAACGTCATCTCGGCGCCGCTCCGGAGCCACGACCGTCCGGTCACGACCACTTTCGACGCGCCGACGATGAAATGCGCGGCCGTGCTGACGACGAACGAGGCAACAAGCGCGTTCAGACCTGTGGCGAAAAAAAATGGAATCACCGGGACGGTCGCGCCGATCGCCGTGCTCACCATGGCGCTGAACGCCGACTTCCACGGATTCGGAAACGTCTGTTCAGACAACCCGAGCTCTTCATGCGCGAGCGTCTTGAGCATCTGCTCCGGCTGTTTCGCAAGACGCTGCACCATCTTGTGCGCTTCTTTGGGAGAGAAACCCTTCAGCTGGTAAAACAGCTCCATCTCCTCCTTCTCTTCCTCCGGATTTTCTTCCAATTCGTGCCGTTCGCGCTCCAGTTCTGCCTCATAAACTTCCCGCTCGGATTTCGTCGCCAGATACGCGCCGCTTCCCATCGACAGCGCGGAAGCGATCATCGTGGCAAGCCCGCTCAATAAAACAAATTCGGTATTCACATTCGTCGCGCCCGCAACGCCGCTCACGACGCCGAATGCCGCTCCGAGGCCGTCGTTGACGCCATAGATCGCCTGGCCGATCCATCCTCCCGCGGTCACGTGCCAACGCTCGGCGCGAAGAATCTTTTCAAGCTTTCTTTGCGGCTGGTACGATTTCGGCGGGCCGGTCATTTCCTCGAGCATCATGCTGTGCGCGTTTTCTTCTTTCTGCGCTTCGAGGATCGCCTTGCGGTCCGCTTTGTCGAGCGGACCCGCCAGCATCTCCGCATACAGTCCGTCCGCTTTTGCTTCGCCCGCCTCGAGAATCTGCGCGGCGGCTTCGGGCGTGCTTCTGAGAAGCATCCACCGCCGGGCTTTTTCCACCGGCGTTTCGCGGAAAGCTCCCACTTCCACGCCGATCGTCTTCAATCTGCCTGCCCACCGCTCAGCGTGCCGATCCTCCGCCTCCGCCATTTTCACCAGAATTGCTTTCCGTTCAGGATTTTTTTCCTGCTCCGCAAGCATCCGGTAATTGCGCGCGCTGATCATTTCATCGCGCCAGGCCCGAAGGAGGTTAGACCTGAATTTCGAGTCGCCGTTCATCCGGGGAAATCTCCTTTGAACTCAACGCACTGCCAAAATTTCATCATACCGTTTTCTGAAGACCTGCACATCCTCCCAACACGGCCGTTTCCAATTCGGATTTCTCAGAAGTGCCGCGGGGTGATACGTCACCATCAGGGGAACGCCCCGGTAGTTGTGAAATTTTCCGCGCAGGTTCGTCAGCGAGGAGGTCGTCTTTAGAAGTGCCTGGCCGGCCGTGAGGCCGAGGCAAAGAATCATTTTGGGGTTGATGATCTCAAGCTGCTTCCAGAGATACGGCTCGCACAACTCTATTTCTTCGGCGGCCGGCTTGCGATTGTCGGGAGGCCGGCACTTCAAAATATTACAGATGTAGACTTCTTCCCGCTTGAATTTCACCGCTTCCAGGATTTTGTTCAGCAGTTGTCCCGCGCGGCCGACGAATGGCTCCCCCTGCTCATCTTCGTCCGCGCCGGGAGCTTCGCCAATGAGGACGATGTCGGCTTTCGCATTACCCACGCCGAAGACAAAATTCTTTCTCGTCTTCCCCAGCCCGCACTTAAGGCAGGTGCAGATCATCCCGTTCAGCACGTCGAGATTATTCGCCCCCGCCCAAAGTTCATTCGGCAATTGTGCGCGGGATGCCGCGTCCGACGCGGATGGGGGAGCGGTCGCCTGTCCAAACAGGTCGACTTCGGAGACTCTCGTCGGGGCGGGGTCCGCTTCTTTTGAAACATTCCGCGTTGGCGCCGAATTTTTGTACAGAGTTTCGCCGTACACTTCCTTCTGCCGGCGCAGGTATTTTCCGGCGCGGTCCAGGACGCGGCCAATTTCTTCTTCCGGCTCAGACATTCTGCCGTCCGGGTCTTCGTTCCATCATCTCTTTCATCCTGTCCAGGATCGCATTCGCGACCTCGAATTTCGGCATGGTATTGAGCGCCTCCACCTTGCCCGATCGGTCGATCACCGTAACATGGTTCATATCCGACCCGAAGACTTTCCGGTTTTCCTTCAACGAATTGAGAACGACGACATCAAGATTTTTCCTGCGCAACTTCTCCCTGGCATTGGACAGCTCGTTGTCGGTTTCGAGCGCAAATCCAACGAGAATTCTTCCATTCTTGGCTTTCCCAAGAGTTTCAAGGATGTCCGGAGTGGTAATTAACCGTAATTCCGGCGTCCGACCCCCTTTTTCCTTCTTGATCTTCCGCCGGGCGGTCTTTTCCGGTTTGTAATCCGCAACCGCCGCCGCCATGACGACCGCGTCGGCCTTCTTCGCGCGCGGGATCACGGCCCGGTACATCTCGTTTGCCGATTCGACATCGATCCTGCGGACATTCTTCGGGGTCTCGAGGGAAACGGGACCGGTAACGAGCGTAACGCTCGCTCCGCGGAGCGCGGCCGCATTCGCGATGGCAAATCCCATTTTCCCCGAAGAACGATTGCCGATGAACCTCACCGGATCAATCGCTTCGTACGTCGGCCCCGCCGTCACCACAATCCTCTTGCCCTTCAGGTCCCGGTGTGTGTTGCGCAACACGCCTTCGATTGCCTGAACGATCACTTCGACTTCGGGAAGCCGACCCGGGCCTTCGAGTCCGCTCGCATGCTCCCCTTTCCCGGGCGGAACGACAAAGAATCCCCGCTCCTTCAGCCGGCTGATGTTTTCCTGCATGATGTCGTTCAGATACATGTCGGCATCCATCGTCGGCGCCAGAACGATTGGCCGGGTACAGGCAAGCGCCGCGATCGTCAGAAGGTTGTCGGAAATTCCGCTCGCGATCTTTGCAAGCGTCTGCGCCGAGGCGGGGGCGACCGCCATCAGGTCGGCCCAGTTCGCGAGGTCGATATGCCGCGTTCCGATGTCCGACCCGGTCGCCTGATTGCTCGCCCAGAGGTCGGTGGCGACGGGATTGTTCGAGAGGGTGGAAAAAGTGAGAGGGGTGACGAACTTTGTTGCCGAATCGGTCATGATCACCTTGACCGAAGCCCCCGCCCGGACCAGTTCCCGGACGAGGTAGCACGCTTTGTACGCGGCAATCCCCCCTGTTACACCGAGGAGTATTTTCCTGCCGCGTACGACATGCCGGGCGACGCTATTCCGTTTCTTCTTCCTCATCTTTCTTGACCGGTATCTCCGCCGGCTCTTTGTAGCGGAATTCCACTTTGCCTTCCTGCACTTCGTCAAGCGCGAGGTCGGTCGCTTTCGGCCGCTTCTCGAATTCCAGACTGATCTTCAGCTGGTCGGGATTCGCGGCGGCGTTGTCGAGCTCTTCCTCGACTTCCGTCGTCGTCGTAAGGGCTTTGACCGTTTCGAGCCGCTGGTTCAATTCGATCTTCATCTCCTCGTGCAATTGTCGCGCGCGCTTTGCCGTCACGACGATCGCCTGGTAGATGTTTCCGACATTCCCGATGAAACCCTGCATATCAACCGGTTTAATGGGCACTGCTGGTCCTCCTTAAGATGATTGATTCTCGTGTGATGGTTCCCGGCGCATCTGGCGCCGCACAATTGCATCGACCTCATCGACTGCCTTCTCGACGCGGTCGTTCAGCACCCGATGGTCGAATTGATTTCCCATCTCCATTTCCATCGTTACGCGATCGAGGCGGCGCTTGATTGTCGCTTCGTCCTCCGTTTTTCTCCCGCGGAGCCGCTGCTTGAGCGCCTCAACGCTCGGGGGCGTGATAAAGATCAGGACGGCGTCGTTTGGATAGATGCGCTTGATCGAGAGAGCTCCCTTCACGTCGACGTCGAACAGCATGATGCCGCCCCGCTTCAGAACTCTGTCGACCTCGCTTTTGAGGGTTCCGTAGTAATCTCCGTAAATCTCCTCGTATTCGGCCAGATCGCCTTTTCTCACCCTCGCTTCAAACGCTTCCCTGGTCAGAAAAAAATAGTCCCGTCCTTCAACCTCCCCGCTGCGCATCGGCCGGGTTGTTGCCGATACCGAGAAAAGCATCTCGGGATACTTCCGCAGAATCGCCTTTGCGATGGTCGTCTTGCCGGAGCCGCTTGGGGCGGAGAGAACGATGAGACGGCCGGGGCTCATGCAAGAAGGAGAATTTGGTAATTGGATAACTTGTTAACTGGATAACCGGAAAGTCGAAGAGTATTTTCGATTGCAGATTATCAATTTCCGATTGAAGAGAGTTGTTGCGATCTCATAGATTCGATTTCAACCCTCAACATCATCCTCAATCTCAATCCCCGTCGTTTCATCCTGTCATTCGGCAAGTGGAAATTGGCGATCGACAATTCATCCCGCTCTTCCAGTAACCCAATGACAAAATTTCCCGGTCTCCAAATTGCCTCTCACTCGATATTCTGCAATTGCTCCCGTATCTTCTCCAGCTCCTCTTTCATCTGCACCACCAGATGCGATATTTCCGCATCGTTCGATTTCGAGCCGATCGTATTCGCTTCCCGGTTCATTTCCTGGATCAGGAAATTCAGCTTCCGCCCCGCCGACTCTTCCTTGCCCAGTGCTTCGAGGAAATACTTGTTGTGACTCCGGAACCTGACGCATTCTTCCGTCACGTCGAGCTTGTCCGCAAGCAGAGCGAGTTCGAGCTCGAGGCGCTTCGCATCTATAATAGAGGGGTCGCTCACCAGCTGCGTGACACGCTCCTGAAGTCTTTTGCGTTCATCCGGGATGCGGCTGAGGGAACCGTTTTGAATGCGGTCGATCGTGCCGTTGAGGCCATCGATGCGACGCCTTAAATCTTTCACGAGCTCCGTCCCTTCCTGAATCCGCATGCCGTTCAGCGCATCGAGCGACTGCCTGAGCGCGGCTTCCGCAACGTTCCACTCTTTCTCATCCCCCTCGTCTTCATCTTCCGGCTCAAGGATTTCTGAAAACGTCAACAAATGTTCGAGCCGTACCTTCTCTTTCAGCTTTACCGTCTTGCGCAGGTCGTTGAGGAGCTTGAAGTAGCTCCTCGCCGCGCGTCCGTTGACCTTCAACGTACTGTCGCCCCGTTCTTCCCGTTCAACCTTGATCACGACGCTGAGACTTCCCCGGTTGAGGAAGCCGCGGACAATCTCCCGCACGTCCTTCTCGCGCTGCGACAACGAGCGCGGAAGCTTGACCGACACATCAAGGAAACGGCTGTTCACGCTCCGAACTTCGGCGCTCGCCTGAACTCCTTCATGCGCAACTTCGGCGCGGCCAAAACCGGTCATGCTGCGAAGCACGGTTATCCCTCTCTCCGAAAATCTCTCATTTGCACTCAATGTACGGAAAATCGAAGGGGCGGGCAATAACTACTTTATCACAACCTCTGCACGACTCCGTCCACAAGTTATCAACATCCCAAATTGCATTTCCTTACTTTTTTATGGATGTTCTTCACGCATTCGTTTCATCCATGGTCGCAAATTACTTCACACTTGTCCACATCGCATCCGACCTCAACCGGCGCATTCCGGGAAGCCGCGTAACTTCGGCTTTTTCACAGCAAAGCAAAGAGTTGACCATCACGCTCGAGCACCCGCATGCCGGACACGCAGATATTCTCTTCGTGAGCTGCGTCGCCACGGCCCCCTGCATGTATCTTCGCGAGCGCGGCGAACGGAAGCGACGAAACTCTGCCGATGTCCTGGAGGAGGCCGTCGGGAAGGTGGTGAAGGAAGTTCGGATTGACCCGGCCGACCGCGAAATCACCATCTCACTCGAACCGAAACTTTCCTTGGTGGTCCGATTATTCGGTTCTGAGCCGAACGCCTACCTCTGCGACTCCACGGAAATGATCCGCGACAGCTTTCTCAATAAAAAGAAGTGGGCGGGAACAGCGTTGCCTTCGTTGCCGGAACGGACCAGGCCGTGGGACGTTCATCTTCCTTCGCTCCGGGGACTGAAGCAGGATTCCGGTGACGCATCGCTCTCACGGATGGTTCGAGCTCATGTGCCTCAATTAGGGTCGACTCTCGCACGCGAGGTTCTTCACCGTTCCGGCCTCGACCCCGAG
>DATJYV010000087.1:0-34257 GCA_035499415.1 Bacteroidota bacterium | reverse complement strand
CCGCTTCAGCCGCGCAGTTTCATCCTGCGCGACCTGGGGAGAACCCATGAAGCCTCCGCGAGGTTGGTGTCAATGAGTGTTGGAGAGAAATGAAGGTAGGCGAAAACCGAGTGAAAATCAACGCGCGCTGCAAGACGGTAGTGCCGCATTTCCAAGCAATCGTCACCCCGAACTTTGGGCCGAAGGCCCATCAGCCTCTGGCTGAGGTTCGGGGCTGTGAACGTCGGATGCTGAAACCCCGTGTCGATGTACGGGGCAAGCAAGTTCAGCACGACGCTTCTTTCATAAGTCGGTGCCTGCTGAATCGTGGACACTCCCCGCAAAACGCTCCGCGCAATATCCGCACTCTTGCGGCGTCGGTATCGCCGGGCCTTCTGCTTTACCTTTGTTCCTTTAACGTCTATATTCAATCACCACGACGGACGGGTTTTTTCGATGCAACAAACCGGAACTTCCAAACCATCTCCCTCCCATTCGCAGAGCGGCCTCAACGCCGACACACTCATTCATTTGTACAAATCTCTCCTGCTTCCGCGCATGGTCGAGGAGAAGATGCTTCTGCTCCTGAGGCAGGGGAAACTGAGCAAGTGGTTCTCCGGTATCGGCCAGGAAGCGATCGCCGTCGGTTGCACGCTGGCGCTTCGTGAGACCGATTGGATACTTCCGCTCCACAGAAACCTCGGCGTCTTTACTTCGCGCAACATGCCGCTCAGGAAGTTGTTTGCCCAGTGGGAAGGAAAACGCTCGGGTTTTTCGCGCGGACGCGAACGGTCGTTTCACTTTGGAGCTCCGGAGTTCCGCGTTATCGGCATGATCTCGCACCTCGGCGCCATGCTCGGCGTCGCAGACGGCCTTGCCCTCAACAGCAACCTGGACCGGAAGGAAGAAATCGCGCTCGCCTTCTCCGGGGAAGGCGGAACGAGCGAGGGAGATTTTCACGAGGCCGTGAACATTGCCGCGGTGTGGGACCTGCCCGTGCTTTTCCTCATCGAGAACAATGGCTACGGCCTCTCGACGCCCACGAACGAGCAGTACCGATGCAGGCAGTTGATTGACAAAGCGGTCGGATACGGCATTGAGGGAGTGAGGGTGGACGGGAACAACGTTCTTGAGGTCTATGAAACGACGAAGAAAATTGCCGACAACATGCGCAAGGACCGGCATCCGGTCATTCTGGAGGCGCTGACGTTCCGGATGCGCGGCCACGAGGAAGCGTCAGGAACAAAATACATCCCCCCGGAGCTGTTTGAAGAATGGAAAAAGAAAGACCCAATCGAAAACTATCAGAGATATCTTGTCGATATCGGTTTGCTCAACGAGTCGCGGGTCGCGGACCTTCGCGCGAATCTGAAGAAACAAATCGAAGACGACTGGGACGCCGTTAGCGCCGAAGAGGACATCCGACCGGATGCAGTTGAGGAGCTTTCGTCCGTCTACGCCGCAGGGAATGTCCCGCCAGCCGAACCGGAGACATCCAGGCAGTCGAAGAAACGATTCATCAACGCGATTTCGGAGGGCTTGCGTCAGGCAATGGAGAAAGATCCGAACCTTGTTCTGATGGGACAGGACATTGCGGAATACGGAGGAGCGTTCAAGGTGACAGACGGATTTGTCAAGCAGTTCGGCAAGGACCGCGTCCGCAACACGCCCCTCTGCGAATCAGGAATCGTGGGAGCATCGCTCGGCCTTGCGATCGCCGGGCGCCCGTCAATGGTCGAAATGCAATTTGCTGATTTCATCACCTGCGGTTTCAATCAGGTGGTGAACAACCTCGCCAGGACGCACTACCGGTGGAACCAGGGAGTGAACGTCGTGATCCGAATGCCGACCGGCGCCGGTGTTGCCGCCGGACCATTCCATTCGCAGAGCAACGAGGCCTGGTTCACGCATGTTCCCGGGCTGAAGGTCGTCTACCCGTCAACACCGTTCGACGCAAAAGGACTGCTCACCGCCGCGCTCGTCGACCCCAACCCCGTCCTTTTCTTTGAGCATAAATATCTGTACCGAAGCGTCGAAGGACTGGTACCCGATGAGTACTATACGCTCCCCATCGGCAAGGCGTCGGTTGTTCGTGAAGGAACCGACGTCACGATTGTAACATATGGACTCGGAGTACACTGGGCGTTGCGAACGGCGGAAGAGTTTCCAGGAACAAGCATCGAGGTGGTTGACATGCGGACGCTTCAGCCGTGGGACCGGGAAACCGTTTTCCAGTCCGTGGAAAAAACCGGCAAATGTCTTGTCCTGCACGAGGATACGATCACTGGCGGATTTGGGGGTGAGGTTGCCGCTTCGATCGCCGAGGAACGGTTCGAGTTTCTCGATGCCCCGGTTGTCCGGGTCGGTTCGCTCGACACTCCTGTTCCCTTCAATCAAAAACTGGAGGAGCGTTTTCTGGCTCTTTCATCTCTCAAATCAAAACTTCAACGTTTGATCGACTACTAAGAACCTTCGAACGCCCCTCCGCACTGTTTGCGCAATCATGCGGGGCGAATTGCACCATCCCGCCGTCATTTCGTTCAATTTCTTCTTACATTCATCCCGAAATCGGCTGCATCGAACGACGAACTTTCTGCGCGTCTTATAGAATTTCAAACTCTCAATGCACATCAATTCGCTGCCCACGCCGGCTCTGCTTCTTGATGCGGACATTCTCCAGCGCAACCTGGAGAACATGCAGGCCCGGGCGGCAAAATTCAGAGTTTCCCTCCGGCCGCACATCAAGACCCACAAGTGCATCGAGATTGCCAAGAAGCAGCGGGAGCTCGGCGCGAAAGGAATCACGGTCTCGACTTTTTACGAGGCCGAACAATTTGCCAAGGCGGGATTCAACGACATCACGTGGGCGTTTCCCATCCCGCCGGTGTACGCAACGAAGCTGGCGGAGTTGGACAAAAACGCGACGGTCCGTGTATTAATTGACAGCATGGAGGCGAAGGGCCATCTGGATAAAGTTGCGAGGACGACCGGCAGGAAAATCCATGTGTGGCTCAAAGTCGACTGCGGAAATCACCGGGTGGGGGTCGACCCGGAATCCAAGCCGGCCGAGGATCTGGTCAAGTCCTTGTCGGAATCTTCCGCGCTCGCGTTCGACGGCATTCTCTCACACTCGGGACACGCGTATGCGGCGGATTCACCGAAGGCCATTAAGGCGATTGCAGAGCAAGAACGGTCTGTGATGGTCGGATTTGCCGAGCGGATGCGCGCGAAGGGCTGTGTCGTGCCCGCCGTGAGCATCGGCTCAACCCCGGCAATGACTTTTGCGGAGAAGCTCGACGGCGTAAGTGAGATCCGGCCGGGAAACTACTGCTTCCACGATTACACCATGGTCGCACTCGGCGTCTGCGGCCCCGCAGATTGCGCGGTGACAGTTCTTGCAAGCGTCATTTCCCATCAACCGGGTGCGGCACATTTTGTGACGGATGCCGGCGCGCTCGCGCTGTCCAAGGACCTGGGTCCCACGCAGGCCAAGAACGATATGGATATGGGGACCCTCTTTGAAGATTACGATCGCAAGCGACTGTTTGCGCATATCCACCTCCGGAACCTTTCGCAGGAACATGGGAAAGTTCTGGCCGAGCAGGCCTCGACAATCGAAGGGCAGTTTAAAGTCGGCGACCGGATACGGATTCTCGAGAACCATTCGTGTCTCACGGTGCCCCACTACAATAAATACTATGTGGTGAGGGGAGAAGAAGTGATCGACGAGTGGAAAATTCTGGGCGGAAGGACTTGATTCGTGCGCCCGGTGGTTGGCGGGGACCATCTGCCTTCGATGGTGTTTACCTGAATTCTGCGGATGTGAGATGGACTCCATCATCCCGGCGAATCGAGCGCGAGATGGAGCCTGTTGTCGAAAAAAATTGAGACGGGTCTGAATATGGAACTAACGGGAAACACGGTCTTCATCACGGGAGCGAGCAGCGGAATCGGCCGGTCATGTGCGCTGAAATTCGCGGAGCTCGGCGCGCAGGTCTTGATTTCAGCCCGGCGGAAGGGTCGACTGGAAGAGGTCGCGAACGAAATTCGGGCACGATGGAAGAAAGAGGTTTACGCATTCGAGCTGGATGTGAGGGATGAGAAAAAGGTGGATGAAGCGATTCACCGGCTTCCGGCCGCCTGGTCGGCGATAGACATCCTGGTCAACAACGCAGGATTAAGCAGAGGTTTCGATAAGATTCAGGAGGGGAAGGTGGAAGATTGGGATGAGATGGTCGATACGAATGTCAAAGGATTATTGTACGTCACTCATTCGGTCGTTCCGGGAATGATCAAGAGGAACAAGGGGACGATCATTAACATCGGCTCGATCGCGGGAGACGAAGCGTATCCCCGGGGCAATGTGTACGCAGCGACAAAAGCCGCGGTCGACTCGCTCACGCGGGGAATGCGGATGGACCTCGTCGATACGCCCATACGCGTCTGCTCGGTCGACCCCGGCCTTGTGCAGACGGAATTCAGCGAGGTTCGTTTCCGGGGGAATGCGGAGAGGGCGCGGAAGGTGTACGAGGGAATCACGCCGCTGAGCCCGGACGACATCGCGGATGCCGTTGCGTTCTGCGCAACACGGCCGCCGCACGTGCAGATCGGGCGCATGACGATGTACCCGACATCCCAGGCATCGACCACCCTTGTCGATAGAAAGACCTAGAAGAGACCGCGTGCGAGACGAATCGGAGAAGAAGGCGGGAGGGTCGAATATCTTCTTTGTGCTGGCTTCCGCGGGTGGATTTCTCGCGGTGGCCATCGGCGCATTCGGTGCGCACGGACTCAGAGCTTCTCTTGCCCCGGAAGCGATGGCCGTATTCGAAACCGGCGTCCGCTACCAGATGTATCATTCCCTTGCGTTGTTTCTTCCGGGCTGGGCGCTAAAAAATAATCCGACCCGGTTCTTTACGGTCGCAGGATGGTGCTTCGCCGGCGGGATCGTCCTCTTCAGCGGGAGCTTATATCTCCTGGCCACGACCGGCGTTCGCGCGTTTGGCGCAGTGACGCCGTTCGGCGGTCTCGCGTTCCTGGCGGGATGGTTGGCGCTCGGAGTGGGCTTCTGGAAGGCACGCACAGCGGCGTGAGCCGCCGATGCGCCGTTTTGCGCTATTTGTGCGCAATCCCCAGATCTGCCGGAGAGAATTTCGTCAGCTTCACCGTCCGCGCCGACCTTCTTCCGCCCGATGGTACGACCATCATGGCTTCGGCCGCGCTGTCTGCCTCAACGACAGCCCATCCTGTGTGGTCTCCGTCCTTGCATCCCCAGTCGAAGTGCGTGATGTATCCCGCCGCTTCCACCTGCTTCAAGGCCTTCGTGCACTCGGCCTCGGTGTGCGTTGTAATCACCATGTATCGTTCCATCGAATCCTCCTCCTTGTTTCTTCAGCCCATCTAATGGCCGGCATAGTCGCCGCCGTAAATTTCCTCCGTCGCCTCTGCATCTGTCCGTACTCGTCCCGGCTTCGCGTCGGGGATCGAATGCTTTACAGGTTTGAGATGTCGTAAGTACATCAACACCGCGTAGCGGTCTTCCGGCGTCCAGTTCGCCATGAACGGCCACGGCATCCGTCTCCAGTTCGTCTGGCGTCCTTCGGGAAGGAGTCCGGTCTGAAGAACACGCAGAACTTCCTCGTCGTTCCGCCTTGCGAGCCCCGTGGCGTAATCCGGCGTCAGGTTCCGGCAATACGATTCCAGGCTATCCTGATTATAGAACGCTTTTCCGCCACCCGCAAGGTACTCGTCCCATTTCGGCCCTTTGTCGCCGATGGAGGTGTGACATCCGTTACAATCCGTTCTTACGACGATATATTTTCCCCGCTCCGCAATCATGCGAACCGCCGGGTCCTTGATATCGTCGAGCGCAGGACCCTGGGCGAGATTCGGCCCGCTGAATGTCTCCGGCGGCGCGATCATGAAGGGCGGAATAAAATAGAGGAGTGCAAGGAAAAGCAGAACAATAACCGGCAGTCCGACCCGGAGGGTCCACTTGAGGGCATTTTTCATGGCCGTCTTCCTTCCGGTTGATGAGGTCGCATCCCGTCGATCGAGGTCGTTGGTTTCCCTTGCTCCGTTCCTGCATTGCCGGGATATGCATAGAAGGGAAGGTCGTCTTTCAAGATGAGCATCCTGAATTTCCCCCACATGTAAGCAAAGAAATTCGCGGTCTGCGGCTCGGGAATCTTGTTGTAGATCGCCGGCAGCGATCGGAGATACGCGACGAGCGCATTCATATCATCCGATTTCAATCCTGCATACGCGATCCACGGCATCGGGAACGGATACATCCTCGAACCGTCTCTCCGAATCCCCGTCGTGAGAAGTTTCTTCAGCTCGTCGTCGGTCCATCCTCCCAGTCCCGTTGCTTTGTCGGACGTGAGATTATAGGAAACGAAATCCCCGAAGGGAACCAATCGCCATCGTTGTCCGCCGGCATACCTGAGGTCTTCCATCAACGATCCATCCTCGCGCATCGGCGTGTGACAATATCCGCATCCCATCGTTTCCACAAGATATTTTCCCCACGCGAGAGGATTCTCCAGGTGTTGACGGTCAAGCTTCGAGTAGAGCTCCTTCAATTCCGTCTCGTTCATCTTCCAGACCGGTTTCCGGCCGATCGAGACGATGTAATTTGCCAGATTCCACATGTCGGCCTCGGTTGCGGCGCCTTTGTATGACGGCATCGGCGTCCCGTCCAATCCGGTTCTGAACCGAAGATAAACATCACGAGCATTCGACCCTCCCCGGAATGTCCACGGCTCCGTCAATGTGGTCGCTGTAATTGCATTTCCCCCATCGTCCTTCAAATCAGTCGCAATGGCGTCGGTTCCCTCTCCATCGTTGCCGTGACACTTTCCGCACTGAAGCCGCTCGAACGCCCTGCGGCCGGCCGCGATGCTGGCGGGAGACGCGGGCACCGGTGCTCCAACATGAACCGATTTTGGTTTTTCGTTCCTGAACCTCGGAGAGAACGTTTTGATGAACTCGACGACGCTGCGGAGGGTATCGTCGCTCACAAAGTGTCCCCAGTCGGGCATGGCCGATCCATGGAGGCCGTTTTTGACCGAGTTGAAAAGATCGTTGTCCGTCGGAATGCTTCCCGATTCGGTCGACCGAAACTCGAACGTTCCCGATGTAAAATCCCGCGGGCGGGCGTTCAGAATCGATGAAGGCGGGCCGTCTCCCTTTCCGCCGGCTCCGTGACACTGGGCGCATCGGGCGGCATAGACCGTCTTTCCGAGCAGGGGGTCGGCCGGCTTCGATTTGCCGACGGCGGCGATCACGGGGAAGCCCGCGAGTGCTGCGAGCAGAAAGAATCTTGCGAACGGGCGGTGGGGAGGGAAAATCATGCGCACCTCGAAAGATCGTAGTGATCGTTGATTCCGTTCCAGTCACCCATCCGTCGATTGATGCGCCGCCTGCCTCAGGGGAATATTGGAACAAGGGGGAGAAGTATAACTTATTTTGTAAGACAGGTCAAGAACGCTGTTTCGCGGTAGTGTCCTATTTCCAAGCAACCGTCACCCCGAACTTGGTTCGGGGTCTGTGAACGTCAGATGCTGAAACGAGTTCAGCATGACGCTTCCTTAATACGTTGGAGCCCGCTGAATTGAGGACACTACTTGTTTCGCCGGTTCCTTGCAGCAGCGGAAGTTTTTTTCTACTTTCATGGACGGATCGTCGAACCCGAAAGAATGCTCTTTAAACAATTCCAGCACGAAGAAGGCGCATGCCTATCCTATATCCTCGGCTGCACGCGGACGGGACAGGCCGCGGTTGTCGACGCGCAGTACCACATCCAGCCGTACATCGATTACCTTGCCGACCATCAACTCACCGTCACCCACATTTTTGAAACTCATTCGCAAGCGGACCATCTTTCCGGAGCCGCCCGGCTTGCCGACGCAGCGCATGCTCCCGTCTACTTCCACGAATCGGTCGATGCAAATTTTCCCGTGCGGCGCCTTAAAGATGGCGGGGAAGTGTCCATCGGCAATGTCCGCGTGAAAATAATCCACACTCCCGGACACACGCCGGACAGCATTTCGATGCTCGTCACGGATACGACGCGGAGTGAAGAACCGTGGTTCGTCCTGACCGGCGACACGCTGTTCGTCGGAGATGTCGGGCGTCCCGACCTCAAGGGAAGTCCCGACGAACTGTTCGCCAGCATTTTTCAGAAGCTGATGAAACTCCCCGACACCGTTGAAGTATTTCCGGCGCATTACGCAGGGTCGGTTTGCGGCAAGGCCCTGAGTCCCAAGCCAAGTTCAACGATCGGCTATGAGCGGAAGTTCAATCCCTCTCTCCAATTTTCGGATAAAGCCCGATTCATTTCCCATATCATGAACGACCTCCCGGTCCAGCCGCCGCGCTTCGAACAAGTTCGCCGGTTCAATCTTGGATATCTTTCCGAGCCGCCGATCGAAAGGACGTTCGACGTGCATTTGCTGGAGATCACAGTGCAGGAGTTGAAAGTCCGCCTCGACCGCGGAGAAAAGCCGTTCATTCTGGATGTGCGGAACCCGGACGAGTATCCGATCGCGAACCTCGGGGGATATCTCATTCCGCTTCCGCTGCTCAATCAACGAATGAAGGAGTTGGACAAGGAGAAGGAAATAATCGTGCATTGCCAGACAGGAAGCCGTTCGCGCCGGGCTGTGGAGATTCTGTACGAAAACGGATTCTCGAATGTCAGGAACCTGAAGGGCGGAACCAACGCGTGGTCGGAAGAGATTGACGAGACGATGCGGCGATATTAAGGACAGACACGCGAAAGACGGAACCGTGCCTCATGAAATGGTGAGGGAATGAAACGACGGAAACCCGGCAAGGGGGCGCTTTCACTCTCGACGCGAGCGATCCACGGAAATAAGCTCTATGCCTTCCGCGGGCCCGTGGCGACGCCCATCGTTCAGACTTCGACGTACCGGTTCGAGACGTCCGAAGACGCGATCCGTTATGCCAAAGGAGATCCATCGGTCTACGTCTACACGCGGTATCATAATCCGACCGTGCACGACGTCGAGGAGAAAATCGCGCTGATGGAACGCGGAGAGGCGGCGGCGCTGTTCGCGTCCGGCATGGCGGCGATCACGACGGCGATTCTCGCGGCCGCGAAATCGGGGGATGAAATCATCAGCACGCCCGCGTTGTACGGCGGAACGTATCGGTGGTTCCGGGACGAGCTTCCGTCGAACGGGGTCACGGTGCGATACGTCCGTCCTGATGAGCTGGATAAAATCCCGATGCTTGCGAATTCCCGGACGCGGGTTGTATACTTCGAGACGCCAACCAACCCGACGCTCGACCTCGTCGATATCGTCGAGATCGTGCGACAGTCGCGGAAAGCGGAGAAGAGGATCGGCCGCAAAATCGTCGTGATGGTGGACAACACGTTTGCGAGCATCCTCAACCAGGACCCCTTCTCGCTCGGCGTGGACGTTGTCGTGGAAAGCGCGACGAAATATCTCGGAGGTCACAGCGACATCATGGCGGGCGTCGTCGTGGGGAGCGCGCACTTCCTCAAGAAGGTGAAGACGCTTGCGAAATACCATGGCGGATGCGCCGACCCGTTCGCCGCATTCCTCCTGGCGCGAAGTTTGAAAACCTTCGACCTCCGCGTCCGTCGTCAGACCGAGAATGCCATGCGCCTTGCACGGACGCTGGAGAAGAATCGCCACATCAGGAAGGTTCACTATCCCGGCCTTCCGTCGTTCCCGCAGCACCGGCTCGCGCAAAAACAAATGCTGGGTTTTGGGGGAATGGTGACTGTCGAAGTGGCGCCATCGCGGGGGAAAAAACCGGTCGAGGCGGCCGCCGCCGTATGCGATAATCTGAAGATCGCCGTGAACGCGATGTCCCTGGGGGGCGTGGAAACACTCGTGAGCATTCCCGTATACTCTTCGCACGTTTTCATGACCGACCAGGAATTGAAGCAGCACGGAGTAACTCCGGGGATGATTCGTATTTCCGTCGGCGTCGAGGGCGTTGAAGATCTGATTGCCGACTTCGAACAGGCCCTGGCGAGGGCTTAGCAGCGCGCGACCCTCTCTCCGAAAACTCCCGCCTCACGCGCCGGATGACAGCGAACGTCGATACAATCGCCGCCTTTCTTTCATCGTACAAAAGGAAGGAGGTCGTGGATCCTGCGCTCGTTGCCGCGGGCGTATTGATGCTCTTGTTCGAAAGAGAGAACGAGTTACGTTTGTTGTTTACAAAACGGACCGAAGAAGTTGAGCATCACAAGGGCCAGATTTCTTTTCCCGGCGGGGCCCGCGAAGACAAAGACGCAACGATCGTCGAGACTGCGCTCCGGGAATCGGAAGAAGAGATCGGGCTGGACCGGCGGGATGTAAGAATCATCGGCCTCCACGACGATTTGGCGACGCACACGGGGTTCATCGTTACGCCGGTCGTCGGCTCGGTTCCGGCAGTTCCAAAACTCGTTCCGAGCAGCTCAGAAGTCTCCGAGATATTCGACGTGCCGTTTTCGCATTTCCTGGTCCGCGGACATCTATCAACGAAGACACTTGAGCGTCAGGGGGTGAAGAGGGAGGCCTACGTCTATTCGTATGGAGAGCGGGAAATATGGGGGATCACCGCTGCGATCATTCGGTCATTCGTGGAATCGTTTGCATCCTTCCTGCGTCAGGACGAAAAGAAAAAAGAATTGTAATTACGGCATTTCTGCGGTATCTTCGTTACAGATCGTTCATGCAATTTTCAGGAGAGTGAGATGCCACAGCATGCTTCAGCCGCAAAGCGGGTCCGGCAGGGCGCACGTCGCGAAAGCAGGAACCGTTCCAACATCACAAGGATGAAAACGCTTATCAAGAAGGTACGGTCGGTCAAAGGGAAGGAAGAAGCCGCCGCGGCGCTCAAAGCGGCGACAAAGTTTCTCGATAAACTGGCGGCAAAGGGGGTGATTCACCGGAACAAGGCGGCGAATCAAAAGTCGAAACTTACAAGACTGGTGAATAAGATCGCCTGAGGCTTGATCCCCGGAAATACAAAAGCCCGACCGTCACCGGCCGGGCTTTTGCTTTTGAAAGACCATCGGTCGTCATCCCTCCTGTTTCTTCTTCTGCTCTTCAAGCTCCGCAATCCGTTGTTCGAACCGCTCGCGCTCCGCAGGTTTGTTGCTTGCGAGCGTGCGGTATGCCTTGATTGCATCGTCAAACCATCCTTGCTTGGCATAAATCTCCGCCAGCGTGGGAGTAACGAATCCCGAGCCCGAGGGCGTGTCTGCTTCGCTTGCCGTTGCGGTTGACTTTGCGGCGAAGTTGATGATCGGCGTTATCTTCTTTGCGCTTTGCAGTTTCTGGGCGATGTCCTCGATCTCGTTCGGCGGGGCGGGCGACGGCGTCTCTTCCTTCAGATAGTCTTCGAGAGAAAGTGTTCCCTCGCCTCCTAATGTCGCCTGCATCCTGGCCGCGAAATCTTCGAACGATTCTCCGGCTGAGGCGGGAGCGCCCGGCTCCTGGGAAGCGGGAAAATCGAAAATCGAAGGGCCGGATGGCTCAGGTGTCGGTGAGCTCGAAGGAGGGGCTTCGGGAGTTTCGGCGGCGCCAAA
Source organism: Bacteroidota bacterium (assembly GCA_035499415.1). Classification (GTDB taxonomy): domain Bacteria; phylum Bacteroidota; class Ignavibacteria; order UBA10030; family UBA10030; genus DATJYV01. Next base: position 22,697 of record DATJYV010000087.1, on the reverse strand, counting down.
CGCGTCGAAGGACGATGTCGTCGGCTCCGGGGCCGGCGGCTCTGCAGGTGATGCGCCGAACCCAAAAGGATCCTCGGCCGGCGTCTCCGCAGAAACCGGTTCGGCGGGCGCGGTCTCTGCGGCCGAAAGCGGCTCCACCGACGCGGGCTCCCTCATCGCCGGCGGGCTCTCGGGTTCTGACGGGAGTCCAAAAATATCGCTTGTGGCAGCCGGAGCTTCCTGGGCGGGGAGTCCGGCTTCGGCGATCGGTTCGACTTCGGGGGCTGCGGATTCGTGTGACGGCGGCGCGGCCTGTTCAACGGACGGCGGAGCAGCGGGTTCCGGCTCTTCCATTCTGCTGCCGATGAGCGTAGGAGTCGATTCCTTTCCCGGCGCGACTTCTTCGACGGCTGAAGGAGCGGCAACGGAGAGTTTGGCCAGCAGTCCGGCGGCGGCTGGATTCCCCGGAAGGAAGTCGAGAACCCACTCAAATTCCCTCTTCGCTTCCGCGTTCATGCTCAACGCGGCAAGCGCTTTGCCTTTGACGAGATGTCCGGTGGTGTAGAAGGGAAAGAGGGCAAGGCCGTTGTCGCAGACGCGCAGGGCATCCTGCGGGCGCCCGACTTCGACGTAAAATGATGCAAGCTGGGCGAACAGCGGCGACTTTGAGCCCGGCCGAACCTTTTTTTCCAGCGACGCTATGCGCTGCTGAAGACCGTCGGTCATGGGGTTAATGGTGATGGAGTTTGCGGGCCTCTACTGCATGCTTGATCGAGAGCCATGAGACGAAGGAGAATCCGCCAAAGTAGAGAAGCTGGAACGGAACGGCGGCGATCTCAAGGAAATATAATGAAGAAATTACGCCGAAGAAGCAATAGAGCGCAAGTCCGAGCTCGACGAAGACAAACCAATCGGTCCGCTTCCGGACGTACTTTTTCCCGCTCCATGAATCGGCCTTCCCCAGGATGGCGTACTTTGGCGTGCGGATGAATTCGCTTTTGCGCTGAAAGAGCGCTTCGAACACCGCACGGGAATTATTCAGGGCGAATCCCATGCTGCCGGCCATGAACAGCGGAAAAAGAAGAATGCGCCTTCGCCAATCCGAGTACACGGACTTCTGTGAATACATATAAAAGAGAAACGAGCCGATGAACGCAAGAACGAAGACGGACATAAGCGCAAAGTACGCTTCGTGTCCCCCGCGTTGTTTGATGTAGACGAGCGGGACGTTTAAAATGCCCGCTAGGATGATGAAGGGGAAGACGATATTGTTCGTGAGGTGAAACGTCGAATGGAGCTTGAGCCGGAAAGATATTTTCGACTTCCAGACCTGCGGAAGAATTTTTCGAGCCGTCTCGATCGCCCCCTTCGTCCACCGGAATTGTTGTGATTTCAGGGCGTGAATTTCCGCCGGGAGTTCCGCGGGCGACGTGACATCGTTCAAAAACTTGAACTTCCATCCGCGCAGCTGTGCGCGATAACTCAGGTCGAGGTCTTCGGTGAGCGTATCCGACTGCCAGTTCCCTGCGTCTTCTATTGCGGCCTTGCGCCAGATCCCGCCGGTGCCGTTGAAGTTTATGAAGTAGCCGGCCTTGTTCCGCACATTTTGTTCCATGACGAAGTGCCCGTCCAGGGCAAAGGCCTGGGCCCGCGTCAGCAATGAGTAATCGCTGTTGATATGTTCCCAGCGTGTCTGGACGAGGGCGATCTTCGGGTCGCCAAAGTAGGGGATCGTTTTCTGCAGAAAATCCTTATTGGGCACGAAGTCCGCGTCGAAGATCGCAAGAAACTCGCCGCGTGCGACTGCGAGTCCGGCCTTGAGGGCCCCGGACTTGAAGCCGTTGCGGTCTTTCCGGCGGATCTGTTTAATGTCGTATCCAAGACTCCTGTAACGCGAAACCGCCTCGGCGACCATGCCGGACGTTTCGTCGGTCGAATCGTCGAGAACCTGAATTTCAAGCATCTCCTTGGGATAATCGAGCGCGCACACGGCATCGATCAACCGGTTGATGACATACAGCTCGTTGAATATCGGGAGCTGGACCGTCACGGGCGGAGTCTCGGTGAGAAGCGGCTGTTCGCTCTCGTCCCGCCGCTGCTTGAGATAATAGTACACCATGACGAACCCGTGCGCACCGAACGCACAGAGAATAAGAAGGGATATGAAGTAAAGATACAGGACGAAGTCCGTAAAATACGGGGTGGGCACGACCGCCTGTCGGAAAAACATCAGAGTAAACGTCATGGGGATATTACCATCCGGCTACTGTTTCGTTGAGAATGTCCTCTGTGAGCTTGCGAACCGCTTCTTCGATACCGACGTTCCGCTGGGTGGGTCCTGCGCCGGAGGCGTAGTCTCCCCAGTTATTGAAATCCTTGTCCCAGATTTTCTTGCGAAGCTTCAGGTCCTGGAATGTCACGTGGACCGTCACCGTGATGCGGCGCTGTGCCACCGTTTCATTTCCCCCCTGAAGGACGTTGGGAGCATCTCGCACGCTCGTGATGACGTCCTCCAGCATCGAGTCGGCCGAATTACGGTCGGCGAGCTGGAGTGTATTGTCGTTCGTAAAACGCTGGACGAGTTGTGACGTGAAATCGTCGCGCAGCGTCGGATCGCCGTAGCCGCTCTGGTCCTCCGCAAGCGGAATCGCGATCGTCTTCAGGTGCGGCGGAACCGAACCGCCGCGGAACGAGTAGGGACACCCGCCACAACCGGCAAGCGCCAACAGCAGGGCGCAGGTCGCGATGAAACGCAACCGTTGCATGACTGCCGAAGAGCCGCCGTTGTCCATCGTACTACTGCAGTCCGTAATCTTTGATTTTTCGATACAGCGTCCGCTCGCTGATATTCAGGTCCCTGGCCGCGAGCCGCCGGTTTCCGCGGTGGCGGTCGAGGGCTCCCGCGATCATGCGTCGCTCCATCTCGTCGAGCGACACGGAGCCGTTCCCGTTCCCGTTGTCGGCGCCCTCTGGAACTTTCGTTTCCGCAAGCGCGGGACGCACCGTGACCATGTCCTTCAGCTCGGTGATGTCGGCTTTAAGGTCGAGGAGCGCCCGGTAGATGAGCTCCCGCTCCGCCTGCTCGACCGTCCGGTTCGTGACAACCGGCAGGAGGCGGTCGCCGACGACGGACGTCTGCTCATGGAGATACTTGCGGACCTCCTCGGCTCCGATGCGCTTCCCGCCTTCGAGGACCATCATGCTCTCGATCGTGTTCCGGAGCTCGCGCGCGTTTCCGGGCCAATCGTATTCCATCATCATCCCTGTCGCGTCATCGGTGAACCCCGCGAACGACATGCCGTTTCGGTTCATGAATTCGCGGACAAAATGGTTGATCAGAACGGGGATGTCTTCGCGGCGGTTGCGCAGCGGGGCAATGTCGATGTTCACCGAGCGAAGACGAAAGTACAGGTCGGACCGGAATCGCCGCTGCTGCACTTCGCTCTCGAGTGATTTGTTTGTCGCAGCGATCACCCGGACGTCGGAACGTCGCGGCGTCGATGCCCCGACACGCGTGAACTCGCCGTTCTCCAGAACGCGGAGCAGCTTCACCTGCGTGGCGAGAGGCATCTCCCCGATTTCGTCCAGGAATAGCGTCCCACCGTCCGCAATCTCAAAGTATCCCCGGCGCATTTCCACGGCGCTGGTGAACGACCCCTTCTCGTGTCCGAAGAGCTCGCTCTCGATCAGGCCTTCGGGAATCGCCCCGCAATTCACCGTCACCATCGGTTTCGTCGAACGCTTGCTCGCTCCGTGGATCGCCCGTGCGATCAGCTCCTTTCCAACGCCGCTTTCGCCGGTCACCAGAACCGTGATGTCCGTCGGCGCGACCTGCTGGATGGTTCCGATGACCTCCTGAATGGCCGCCGAGACTCCGACAATGCCGTTTTCTTTTTGGAATTCTTCCCTGGTCATGAATGTCGATAATCGCTCACCGGGAGACGACGATCGAATCGAGGCTGAACTTCTTCTTGACCTCCGCCGTAAATCGCTTCGCCTCGTCGTACGTCTGAAATTCCCCCACCCACACCTTGTGAAGTTTCTTTCCGTTCGACACGATGGTGAAGATGTTCGAAGAATATCCCTCTTTTTCGAACTTTGCCTTAAGCTCCTCGGCGTTCTGCAGCGTCGAAAATGCTCCGACTTGAATCGTGAAATGCGTGGTGAATTCCTCGACCGGCTGCTTGGGCGGATTGACGGCGCTCTGCTCGCCTCCCGTTGGCTTTGGCGGCTCCGGCGCGGGTTGTTCCGAAGCATAGGCCGAGAACGGATAATCCTGCTTCAGCTGGGCAAGTTTTTTCTCCGCGGTTTTGTAAAGGCCGATCGACAAATAATACTGGTACAATTTATAGAGGGCGTCGTCCGCCCACTCGCTGGTCGGGAAGTTGTCGACGATGCTCTGATAGATTTTCGCCGCTTCGCTCCCGTCGGTCGTCAGCACGGCCTGGAGGTAGAGTACCCCGGGGTGATTCTGAAAATTGGTCATCAGCGTGGGAAGCTCGGCCTTGACGGCATCTGCCTGGCCCCGCTCGATCATCTCGAGACGTCCCTGAATATCCGGCTCATTCGTCTGGCCGGTCTGCGCAACCGAGGAAACGGAAACAGCCGCAACAGCGATGAAGACCGCGGTCAATTCTTTCACTCGATTCGGTAAGATCATAAACCTTCTCCTTCCTCGCTAAGCCGCTTCCGACGCGCGACGGGAGACCGCGCGCCCGAAGAGTGTTGCCGCGTTGACGCGCCCGATTCGGATCTTCCGATACTCGCCTGCCACGGTTGAGTCTTTGGGGAAAATAACCATCCGGTTTGTGTCGGTCCGTCCGCAAAACTCATCGGCCGACTTCTTGCTCGGTCCCTCGACAAGTACCTCGACTTCGGTGTTGATGATCCGCTCGTTGAGGCGGTGGGAGATCGACCGCTGAACGTCGATGATCTCGTCGAGCCGCTCGACCTTCACGGAGTCCGGAACGGTGTCGCCAAGACCCCAGGCCCGCGTGTTCTCGCGGGGAGAATATTTGAATGTAAATGCCCCGTCGAATTCAACCCTGCGCAGAAGCTCTACGGTCATCCGATGGTCGTCGTCCGTTTCTCCCGGAAAGCCCGCGATAATGTCGGTCGAGAGACTTGCCGCGGGAATTGCCCGCCGGATCTTATCTACCAGCCGGAGGTAATGTTCCGCGGAATAGGTCCGGTTCATCATTTCGAGGATGCGGTTGGATCCGGACTGGACGGGGAGATGGATGTAGTTGCAGATGTTCTGGTTTTGAGCTATCGCATCGACCAGCGCATCGGACATATCCTGGGGGTGCGATGTCGTGAAGCGGACCCGGATGGTTCGGTCGACGCCGGCAACGGCGGAGAGAAGCGCGGCGAAATCGTACTCTCCATCCTTGTAAGAATTGACATTCTGGCCGAGAAGGGTGATCTCCTTGAACCCCGCTTCCGCGAGGTGCCGCACCTCGCGCAGGATGCTTTCAAACGATCTGCTGCGTTCCCGTCCACGCGTAAACGGAACGACGCAAAATGTGCAGAACTTATCGCAGCCGCGCATGACGGAGAGCCATGCGCACACCCCGTCGGTCCGAAGCGGAAGGATGTCGTCATAATTCTCCACCCGCGAAAGTCGCACCGCGATGCCCCGCTCGCCATCCATGGCGCTCTCGACGAGCATGGGAAGCTTCCGGTATTCATCCGGTCCGACAATAAGGTCGACGAAATCCTTCGACTCGATGATATCCTTGCGCAGCCGTTCCGCCATGCATCCGAGGACGCCGATCACGAGCTCCGGTTTGCTTTTTTTGAGATGCTTGAAATCGCCCAAACGTCCGTGGACGCGCACCTCCGCGTTCTCCCGGACGGCGCACGTGTTCACCAGGACGACGTCCGCTTCTTCGGGCATCGCCGTCCTTGCGTATCCGGCATCGTCCATAATCCTTAAGACGACCTCGCTGTCTGCGACGTTCATCTGACAGCCGTAGGTTTCGAGATAAATTCTTTTAGCCGATTTCATGCCTTGATTACGAAATGAACAGAAACATAATGAAACTTTGTCAGTTTTGCAATTGGAGGGGACGGATAATAAAACAGTGCGACCTAAAGCATTTCTTCAGCCATTGAACCCGGAACGCTTATATCATTGACAAATCGTCAGGGATGAGAATCCGAGAAAATGATTGACTGCCGGACGACGCAATCGTATATTCTTGGCGATGAAATTCAATCCAGAGGTATTCCCGTGGCCAAACTTGTCGATGATATCAAGGCGAAAGCAAAATCGCTCCGAACGCATATTGTCCTGCCCGACGCAACCGATGAACGCGCGATCAAGGCGGCGCGAATCTGCACCGACGAACAGATTGCAACGATAACGCTGGTCGGAAACGAAGAGGAAGTTCGAGCCAAGGCGAAGGAATCGGGTGTTGCGCTCGAAAAGATCCGCATCGTCGACCCGGAGAAGTCGGACAAGCTGAGCGATTACACACACATCTACTTCAACCTTCGCAAAGAAAAGGGGACCAAAATAGAAGAAGCGCAAGAGACGATGAAGCGCCCGCTCTTCTTCGGGGCGATGATGGTGCGGGAAGGGGTTGCGGACGGCAGTGTCGCGGGCTCGCTCTCAACGACCGGCGACGTCCTTCGCGCCGCGATTCAAATTATCGGCGTTGCGGACGGCATCGGCGTGGTCTCAAGCTTCTTTCTGATGATATTCCCCTATACAACGTACACCTTCGCCGATTGCGCGGTGCTGCCGGACCCGACGGCGGAACAACTCGCGGACATTGCGATCGCCTCCGCGGCGAATCACCGGAAGCTTACAGGGGAAGAAGCGCGCATAGCCATGCTCTCGTTCTCGACCAAAGGGAGCGCATCGCACGCGCTTGTGGAAAAGGTGCAGAAGGCCACGGCTTTTGTCAAAAAGCGGCGGCCCGAATTGAGCGTTGACGGAGAGCTCCAGCTCGACGCGGCGATCGTGCCCTCGGTGGCCAAACAAAAAGCGCCGGCGAGCAAGGTCGCCGGCACGGCAAACGTTCTCATTTTTCCTGACCTCAATGCGGGCAACATCGGCTACAAGCTTGCGCAGCGGATGGCAGGAGCCGAGGCGCTTGGCCCCATCGTTCAAGGCCTCAAGAAACCGGCGTTCGACCTTTCGCGCGGCTGCAGCGTCAACGACATTGTGAACGTGGTGGCGATCAACACTCTGGTCGGAGCCGTTTAAGGAACGCATCGGATACGAAAAGGATGGCGAAGAAAACGAAGAAGGATAGTAGAAAACTCCAGGCGGCCCCGAAGTATAAGTCGCTCCCGGCGGAAAAGCTCCGCTGGCAATGCAACCCAAAGGCGATCGGCGTCACTTCCACCGATGACGTTCGGGCGAGCCGGGATATTATCGGGCAGGAACGGGCTCTCCGTGCGCTGCGGATCGGCCTGGAGATGAATCATTTCGGATACAACATCTTCGTAAGCGGGTTATCGGGGACGGGCCGAACGACGACGATCAAGCGATTGCTGCGGGACTTCGAATCGAAGCAGGCCGACCTCAAAGACCATTGCTACGTCTACAATTTCAAGAATCCCGACATGCCCATCTCGCTTTCGCTGCCGGCCGGACAGGGGAGGGCGTTGCGGGATGAAATGGAGACGTTTGTCTCGGACTTGTTGAGGGATGTTCCGGCAGTGTACGAAAGCCAGCGCTATCAGCAGTCCCGCAAGGCGATGGTCCAGCTCTTCCAGGACAGGCAGAAAAGCGTTCTCCAGGATTTTGAAAACCGCGTGAAGCAGCGCGGATTTGACCTTGTGCAGGTGCAAGTCGGCAATGTCATGCGGCCGGACGTGGTGCCGGTCGTCAACGGGACGCCGACAAACCTCGACCAGATGGAACAGCTCGTACAGAAGGGGGAAATCTCAAAGTCCCAGCTTGACGCGACGCGCGAGTCTCTGGCCGAGCTGGAAAAGCAAATGACGGTGGTCTTCCGCGAGCTGAGGAACATCGAGAAAAAAGTGCAGCAGTCGCTGATGGAGCTGGAAGGTCAGCTCGTCATGCCCGTCGTGGACGAAGGGATACGGATTCTCAAAACCACGTACGACCATCCGAAGGTGCAGGCGTATCTCGACGATGTGCGCACAAACATCCGCGATAACCTCGAGCGCTTCCGCAGCCCGCAGTCGGTTCAGGTGAGCGGCGACCAGGAAGGATCGCAGGAACCGGACGATTTCCTGGAATTCCAGGTCAACGTTCTCGTCGATAATTCAGCCACCCAGCGGGTGCCCATCGTGATCGAAACCAACCCGAAATACAAGAACGTCTTTGGGACGGTGGAGAGGGAATTCGAGCGGGGCGGGGTCTGGCGCTCGGACTTCATGAAGATCAAAGCCGGGTCGCTCGTGCGGGCGGACGGTGGATACCTCATCCTCAACGCGCTCGACACGCTGATCGAGCCGGGAGTCTGGCAGGACCTGAAAAGAAGCTTGCGCACGGGGCTCATCGACATCCAGACTTACGAGCCGATGTTCGGGTTCGCCCCCTCCGGCATGAAGCCGGACCCGATCCATCTGAACGTAAAAGTCATCATGATCGGCGACGCGGATTTGTACCAGATGCTCTATTCGCGGGACGACGACTTCAAGAAGATATTCAAGATCAAGGCAGACTTCGATTTCGAGATGCCGAAGAACGCTTCGTCGATCAAAGATTACGTCGGGTTCATACGGATGATCTGCGAAGACGAAAAGCTCCGGCCGTTCGGGGCGGCGGCAATCGCACAGGTGATTGAGTTCGGAGTCCGGCTCTCGGGCCGCCAGCAGAAGATCTCCACGCGGTTCAACATCATTGCGGATGTCGTGCGCGAGGCCAATTACTGGGCGGGGAAATCGAAGGCAAAGGAAGTGGCAGCGGAGCACGTGGAGAAGGCGATCGAAGAGCGGATCTACCGCGTGCGCCTCGTGGAGGACAAAATCGAAGAAATGATCGACCGGGGAACGATCATGATCGACACGACGGGCGCGGTGGTCGGTCAGGTCAACGGGCTCTCGGTCTACGATTTTGGAGAGCACGCATTCGGAAAACCGGCGCGCATCACGGCGAAAACTTCGCTCGGCCGCCGCGGCGTCGTCAATATCGAGCGCGAAGCGGAAATGAGCGGGCCGACGCACAACAAAGGCGTGGCAATCCTCAGCGGATACCTCCGGAGTCTATTCGCGCAGAACAAACCTCTCGTTGTGGACGCGAGCATCACCTTCGAGCAATCGTACGGAGGAGTTGACGGCGACAGCGCCTCGTCGACGGAAATCTACGCAATCCTCTCGTGTTTGGCCGATGTCCCGCTCCGCCAGGAGATTGCCGTGACGGGGTCGGTCAACCAGAAGGGGGAGATTCAGCCGATCGGGGGTGTGAACCTCAAGATCGAAGGATTCTACGATGTGTGCAAGGCGCGGGGCCTGACGGGAACCCAGGGAGTGATGATTCCTGTTCAGAATATTGACGACTTGATGCTGCGGGAAGAGGTGTTTGATGCGGTGAAGAGAAACAAATTCAACATCTATTCGGTCCGGACGATTGATGAAGGGATTGAAATCCTGAGCGGCATCAAGGCGGGGAAGAAGCAGAGGGACGGGTCGTTCGAGCGCGGGACAATCTTCCAGCTCGTCGACCGCCGGTTGGGCGAGTACGCCGAGCACTGGCGGGAGTTTGAATCGAAGTCGTAAAGAAGTATATTGGCGTCGGAAAAGGAATTCGAATCTGAATCATTCCAAGGAGAGGGCGATGGCGAAACTGCTTGCAGCGGGACTTCTCTGTGCGTTCGGCCTCGCGAACGCACAAGTATCGGATCGGCCAACCGTTACGCCGATGGTTTCACTTTCACACTATGTCCTCGACGGAGAACCCGTCACCGGCCCGTCCGTTGGCCTCCGGTTCGATTCGCGCGAGATCGGTGCGAGCCGCTTTGGATTTGAATTGGGAACAATCCTCAGGCCCACCGGGTCGCTCCTGTACCAATCCGAGCCGTTCATTTACACGGGAGGGGAAAAATACTACGGACTGCAGCCCCCGATATCGAACGGTGCATTCAGGACGACGAGCTACGGCATCGGTCTTGGGTTTATCGGGGTTGATTTCCGCACATATCTACTCGAAGGGGATTTCCGACCTTACGTCGGTCTGGGTGCGCATCTTGTCGGGTGGTCTGAGGCGTCGACGTTCACCGGGACTGTGGCGCCGGAAGTGATGACTGGTTTCGACATGCGGGTACGAGACCAGCTGAGCGCATTCGTGGAATTCGACTATCTCATTGGCACCCCCACGTTGTTCGGAGAAAAATCCGCAACGCTCAGCAACATCGCTGCGTTTGCAGTCGGGCTGAACTTCGCTCCGCGATGGTAGCAGGAACAAGTTCCCGCGGACAGTCCTACCTCAACCTCAACCTCAACCTCATCCCTAACCCTTACCTCGTTCCTTTTCGGTCGTCGTTCTGCGCCGATGGATATGGTACCCGCGTCTAATTCCGTCGTGCACAAAACAAAAGCGGCATCCCTCGTTCGAAGGACGCCGCTTCATGAAAGCGGAGCTGGAACGGGCAGCTAGTTGTTCTTCTGCATGTTGTCGGTCTTCGGCTGCATGTTGTCGCTCTTCTTGTCCATCGATTCACCCTTCTTCTGCATCTTTGCCCCCTTCTTCTGCATCTTCGCCCCCTTCTTCTGCATCTTCGTGCCCTTCTTCTCCATCGTCTGGCTCTTGTTCATCTGGTCACCGGTGGGCTGCTGTGCCGGTTTATCCTGCGCTATGAGCGCCTGACTGAACACGACGCCGAGGGCGATGAGGACAACCATCGTTAACTTTTTCATCTTAATACCTCCAGGTGATGAGTTTGAGTGAGTTGCTTTCAAATTCAAGGGTTCAATGATACCGAACTCTTCGAATAAAGTCAACACTGTCAAAGTCGGAAAAGTTTCGATTTTGCCCTGCAAACATTGATTTTTTTTGAACTATCGCACGGCGAGCGCAACGCCATGTTTGACCCCCTGAATTCCCCGACGGAAGATCTTCTCCTCGACGATCAAGCTTGCAACGATGCATGACTCCTGCTCCAGGCCGTAGAAATGGCCGGGATGCACGTAGATGCCAACTTCTCTCAGAAGCGTGAGAGCCCACCGCTCGTCCGACCGGACACGCGGAAGTTGAAGGATGACCGACCATCCCCCCTCGCACGTGAGTACGGAAATCCCTGAACCCGGTACTTCCCGGATGCAATATTGCAGGTTCCGGCGTGCCCGCGTGCCGATCTCATGCGCAATCATGCCGGCGCTTCGCAAGAGCTTCGGCAGCATGAGCTGCGGGACCACACCGACGCTGAGATATGTATCGTGGATCCACTCGAGCCGCGCAATCGCTTCATCGCGCACCTGGACCGGTCCGGATACAACAGCCCACGCAAGTTTGAGCTGGGGAAGGCCGAGCGTTTTCGACAAACCGCCGAGCGTGAAAGTGAGGACCCGCGATTCCCCGGCGAACGAATCGCTCCGCTTGGAATCATCCCGGTGCCGATACTCATCGAACACTTCGTCGACGATGAGGGCAACGCCGCTTCTGTGCGCAATTTCCACAAGCCGCTTTCGTTCGTCACGCATCACAAACGATCCGGTCGGATTGTTGGGATGGACAAGAACGATCGCGCGCGTTCGTGGTGCGAGGGCTCTCTCCAGAGAATGGAAATCGATGCGCCATTCGCCGTCGTACGCGAGCCGGTAGGACGAACATTTGACATCCGAATCCCGGGCAAGATGTTCGAGAAGAGGATAGCTCGGCGCCGGCGCAAGGATCGTGTCGCCGCTGTTGCAAAGCAGACGGAAGATGAAAGCGTACGCCTCGCTCGTGCCCGGGTGAAGAAAAATTCGGGATGGGTCGACGGCAATACCCTTCCGCCCGTAAAACGCGCTGACGGCTGTGCGGGCTCTCTTTGTGCCGTGCGGGTCCGGGCGATAATCGACTGGCCGGATGGAGCGAGCGGCTTTCAGCAGCGAACGGGAGTTCGAGCGGAACCTGCAGAGGGTCGGATTGGATTCAGTGAGGTTGAGGATGGGCGCGCTCGCGGCTTGCTTCCGGAGAAGCATGCGTGCCAGCGCGTTGGGGTTTTTTGAAAATCGCGATCGGCGGGAGAACACGACCGGCGGACAGTTTTGGGTGAGGGTTACGTCTCGACGACTTCGGCTTTCTTCCGGGAAGCCCGGTTCCGCTCGTTATGGTCGAGATACCGTTTGCGGAGGCGGATCGCTTTGGGCGTGACCTCGACATACTCGTCGTCGCCGATCCACTCGATCGCCTGCTCCAGCGTCAGGAGTCGCGGCGGCTCGAGGCGCACGGCTTCGTCGGACCCGGATGCGCGCATGTTCGTCAGCTGCTTCGACTTGCAGACGTTGACAACCATGTCCTGCTCGCGGGAGTTCTCGCCGACGATCATGCCGGCATAAACGCGCGTGCCCGGCTCAATAAAGAACGTCGACCGCTCCTGAAGTTTCCACATCCCGTATGCGACCGCCTCGCCTCCCTCCAGGGCCACGAGCGCTCCCTTGGTCCGGTGCGCCATGTCCCCCTTGTATGGTTCATATCCGTGAAAATTGTGATGCAGGATTCCCGTTCCCTTGGTCTGCGTCATGAACTCTCCGCGAAATCCGATGAGGCCGCGGGCCGGGACGAGAAATTCGAGGCGCGTATTTCCCTGGGACTGGATCATGTTTTTCATCTCCCCTTTTCGTCCTCCGAGGTTTTCGATCACGGCGCCGACAAATTCGTCCGGGACATCGATGATCACGTGCTCGACCGGTTCGCTCAGCACGTCCTGCAAGCGCTTGTAGATGACTTCGGGCCGCGAAACCTGAAATTCATATCCCTCGCGCCGCATCGTCTCGATGAGTACGGCGAGGTGGAGCTCTCCACGGCCGCTCACGCGAAAAATGTCCGGTGAGTCTGTGAGCTCGACGCGCAGGGCGACGTTCGAACGGAGCTCTCTCTGCAGGCGTTCGCCCAGGTGCCGGGTCGTTACGTACTTCCCCTCTTGTCCGGCGAACGGCGAATTGTTGACGATGAAATTCATCGAGAGCGTCGGCTCTTCGATGGAGACGAACGGAATGGGCGTGGGATCCGATGCGTCGGCGATGGTCTCGCCGATGTCGACGTCTTCCATCCCTGCCAGCGCGACGATGTCGCCGGCATGGGCCTCGATCGCTTCCATCCGTTTCAATCCTTCGAATGTGTAGATCTTGGTGACGCGGGCGTCTTCCACCGTCGAATCGCGATGAATCACCTTCATCGGGGATCCGAGGCGAATCGTCCCGCTGGAAATTCTTCCGATGCCGAGTCTCCCCAGGTAGTCGTTGTAATCGATCGTCGTGACGAGCAATTTGAACGGAAGGTCTGCATCCCCGGGCGGCGGAGGAACGCTGTTGACAATCGCTTCGAAGAGAGGTTCGAGCGAGGTTGCCTCGTCTTCCAGCTCCCGCTTTGCGAGGCCCTGCTTTGCAATGGAATAGATGATCGGAAAATCCAGCTGCTTGTCGTGCGCGCCGAGCGAAAGAAAAAGCTCAAACACCTCGTCGAGAACCTGGTGAGGACGCGCATCCTTCCGGTCGATCTTGTTGATGACGACGATGGGCTGGAGGTCGAGCTCGAGCGACTTCTTCAAAACGAATTTTGTTCCGGGCAGAGGTCCCTCCGCCGCATCGACAAGCAGGAGAACGCCGTCCACCATTTTGAGAGTCCGTTCGACCTCGCCGGCAAAGTCCGAATGACCTGGCGTGTCGACGATGTTGATCTTGTAGGTCTTGCCGTGCGCCTTCGACTTGTAGAACACCGAAGTGTTCTTGGCGAGGATGGTGATGCCCCGCTCGCGCTCGAGGTCGTTTGAATCGAGGACGCGGGTGACCATCTCCTGGTTTGCCCGAAACGTGCCCGTCTGGCGCAGCATGTAGTCGACGAGCGTGGTCTTCCCGTGGTCGACGTGCGCGATGATGGCGATATTCCGAATCTCTTCCCGCTTCTGCATGTGATTCCTCAGCCCTGACGAGGCGCGATTGACAAAAAGAAAAATGCCTCAGAGACTTTGTTTCATCTGAGGCATTGATAAGATACGGGAATTTGCGGACAAAAACAAAGGCCGGCTCTTGCGGGAACCGGCCTCGGAATATGACGGATTGGTGTTGCTATCGAATCGAGAGCCCTACGCCGAGAGCGGCGACAGGTGTTTTGCTGAAGCTGTACTCTGCATGGACGTTGATGATGAGAAGAAGCAACCGAACGCCGGCCGTGAAACGTGAGGTGTTCTTCCCGTCGACACTAAATCCCGGGACAGTGATGGTTTGAGACGGATCCGCCGGATTCGTTCCCTGGAATGAGTTGACCGAGAAGGATCCTTTTTCCAGCTGGAATCCTCCGTAGATTGTCAGCAGGAAAAGACTCTTGCTCACCTCGACGCCGTAAGCCGTCCCTTTTCCTGTGAGCAGGTCATTATCGTTCTTGTCCTTGAACTTGTAGCTCTGCGTCATAAAATCGGCCGCGACGTTGACCGGGAACAACGGGAGCCACTGGTCGATGCTATAGCGAAGCCCGAATCCCGTTGCGCTGAACTTTCCCTCATCGCCTGCCGAGATTGTCGGCACAAACCGGCCCATAACTTCGAGCCCGAGAGGGAGACCGATGTCGACCTGGGGAACCGGAAGCGGAACGGCAGGAAGATTAAAACCTCCCGGAAGCTCAAGTATAGGAGGACTGCCGGCCGCCAGGTACGCAGGGTAGTAAATGGAGGTCGACTTCATCTTTACGTCAGTAGGGGCTTTGTCACCCACAGCGCTATTGGCAGTTACGACCTGGTCGTAGTCTGTATTTGCGTGAAGATTACCGAAGGGAGTAGCGATTTGAGCGGGGAGAGTCAAGGAGTATGTTTTATCTGCATCCGTCGGCCGTGCGAGCCCGAGCTTGACCCCGACGTCGAACCCAAGTACGCTGTGGAGGTCGGCGGAATAGTAGATTGCGGAGTTCATGTCGGCAGCCCATCCGCTCAGGATGGGAGAGATGTAGCCCTTCGCCGCGTCCGACCCCATTTTTTGCAGCTGCTGCCCCAGGTCCTGCGCGGAAGAAACACTTCCGAACAGAACCAACCCGCCAAGGAGTGCGAGGCATGGGCGAAATGAGAATTTCATCGTAAAGGCCTCCCGTAGTTTGAAAGTAGGTTTGGATACTTCGTTCCCCCGCTTATCAACGTCGTATCGCGAACTTTTTATGCGCCAAATATACGAGAACTTTCCGGAGAATCAAACGGACGCCCGGACACGATGTGCGCGGGGACAAGTTTCCCGACGACGGGGCCTTGAAAATCCCCCATCAACGTTCAAAGAAGGGGTGATTGCTTCAATCTGCGACAACAATAAATGCGTACGCCGGGTGACAGCAGGAGGGGTGTCGCACAGCGAGATCTAGACGCTGTCGCCGAAGAGCGGGGCGAGGTCGTCGAAGTCTTTACGGGCGGCGAACCGGAGGGCGTCGCCAAACGTATTGAGAACAATGAGAGCGTTCACATTCGCATCGAAGCTCGATGCTTTTGAAAGCCGGTTCCACAATCCTTTGTTCACTTTCCCGATATCACGGTACAGATCGAGCAGCTTGTCGAGTTTCCAGTCGGGCTCGCTTCCCTGGCGCATCCGAAAATATTGAGCGACCAGGTGCATCGAGAGGACGCGATAGACTGTCTCCGTTGCCGTGGCGAAGGGAAGATGGAACCGGACCATCGGACGAAGCCGGTCGAGCACCGGACAATCGCTCGTCGTCATGTAGATCCCCATGATCGAAGCGAGGCCATTCTGGACCGACGTATCCTGCGCATAGGTTCGCTCCGGCGCTTCCACGATGACCCACGTTTTGTCGTGCGAAGTGAGAAACTTGAACTCGTCTACGAGGTTTGAAATGTTCAGAGCCACGGGACAATGTTCGACGGATTCGTCGAGCGGACAGTTCTCGCACTGCTGATACTTCAGCTTTGTCCATTCGGGCTTGGAAGGGTTCGGACTCCGGAGCAACCCGAGCGACTTCGCATCGAGGAGGACGACGAATTCCTTCTCCGTGCCGTCGTCGAATTGGAATTTGTATTTGAATCGGATGGTATTGGTGTGGTCGGATTCTGCCATACGGAGCATCCTGAGACGCCAATGTACGAATTATCGCACGAACATCAACCCGGAAAACAGCGTCTCGTGGTACTGTCTTGGATTCAATGGGCTCTAACCTGTTAAGGAAGCGTTGTGCTGAACTTGCTTCCCCCGTGCATCGACATGGGTTTCAGCATCTGACGTTCACAGACCCCGAAACTCAGCCAGAGGCTGATGGGCCTTCGGCCCAAAGTTCGGGTGACGATTTCTTGATAGCAGGATACTACCCGTTTCGGCCGCCGATTGTAAATCGGCCTCTTTTTTTCTACATTGCATCCCCCTGACCTTCCGAACAAATCGCGAGGGCCGGGGTGAGGTGTTTTTATACAGTTGAAATGAATTTGATGGACAAGGAAAGAGCGCACCCGCGTCAGGTTCGAACGGCAGATCTCGTCCGGGAAAAAATCTATCCGTCGGTCCCCTTCCGTGAGCTGATTGCCCGCGTTCAGGCCGCGAAGCCCCGCTCGAGACTCCCGATCTCCGGCCTGGCCGGCTCTCTTCACGCATTTGCCGCTGCCGGAATATTCGAGCAATGCTCGAAGCAAGTTCTCCTCGTCGTCGCCGATGCGGAACGCGCGGCGCAACTGTATGACGACTGCGCGCTCGTTGTTCCGGAATCGAACGTGACCTTCCTGGGTGACGAGGTGGAGCGCAATACGAAACTGCTCGACATGAGCTCTCCCGTCGCGCGCGTCGAAACTCTCATCCGTCTCCTGAACCGGACGCCTCTCATCATTGTCTCCTCCGTCCGGTCGCTCGCAACTCCCGTTCCCCCGCCGGGCGAACTTTCAGGCAGAAGGATGGAAATTCAACGCGGAAAGAGCTATCCCTTCGAAGGATTGACCGAGAAGCTGCTCGCCGCGGGGTTCGAACGGACGGATTTCGTCGGCGAATACGGCGAATTTGCCGTCCGCGGAGGGATTGTGGATGTCTTTCCGTTTGTCGGCGAGAATCCGGTCCGGTTCGAATTCTGGGGTGACACCGTCGAATCGATCCGAGAGTTCGACCCCGCCTCCCAGCGCTCGATCCGGTCGCTCCAGTCGGCAAACCTCGTGGGCTCGCTTCCGCCGAAGGAAGCGGGGCCGCAGCCCGCATCGCTTCTCTTCGAGTATCTCCGCGATGATGCCGTGATCTTTCTGGATGAGCCGGCGTTGCTTGCGCGCGAAACCGAACACCTCGCGACTGGAGGAGACGGGAGCGTTGTGCCGTGGCTTGAGATCGAGCGGCGATCGTCCGATTTTCTCCGCGTGGAGCACTCGACACTCACGGCCGACAAGAACCCGCCGGCCGTGCAATTTGGGACGAAACCGCATCCTGCGATCAACGGAAGCATGAAGGTCTTTGTCCGTTACCTCGATGCCGAACACAGTGACGGGCGGGAGGTCTTCGTGGGGGTCGACGGCGACGAAGAAGACCGCAGACTGCGGGAACTTGTTGGTGAGGAGAAGGGGATGGAACCGCGGAGCGTGCCCGATCAGGGGTCGCAAGGCGAGGACGAAGCGCCGACGGCAGCAGAGGAGATACGGACGCCTTCGTACTCGCCGCTCTTCGATTCCCCCCACAGCGGCTTTTCGTATGCGGCCGCGGGCATCACCCTTTGCACGGAGCACGAAATCTTCGGACGCCTCAAGCGGCGCGGGAAGGGGCGCACGCGCAGGTTCGCCGGCATCACGCAGAAAGAACTCGCGCAGCTTCGTCGCGGAGACTTTGTCGTCCACGTCGACTACGGGATCGGAAAGTTTGCCGGGCTTCAGCGCATCAAGTTGCGGAACGTGGAACAGGAGGTCATGAAGATCCTGTACCAGAATGAGGATTCAATCTACGTGAATCTTAACTTCGTCAACCGGGTGCAGAAATATATGTCGCGCGAGGGGCACGTTCCGGCGCTGACCCGGCTCGGAAGTCCCGACTGGGAGCGGTTGCAGTCGCGGGCGCGAAAGAGGATCAAGGATATTGCGCGCGACCTCATCAAGCTGTACGCGCGCCGCAAGCACGAGCTCGGTTTTGCGTTCTCGCCGGACACGCACTGGCAGAAGGAGCTCGAAGCTTCATTCATGTATGAAGACACGCCCGACCAGGCCGGGGCGACGGCGGACGTGAAAAAGGACATGGAGGCGGCTTCGCCGATGGACCGGCTCATCTGCGGAGACGTCGGATTCGGAAAAACGGAAGTGGCGGTTCGGGCCGCGTTCAAGGCGGTTATGAGCGGGAGGCAGGCGGCGATTCTTGTGCCGACGACGATCCTCGCATATCAACACTATCACACCTTTTTGGATCGGGTAGGGCGTTACTCGACTCGCGTGGAGTCGTTGTCGAGGTTTACCTCGCCGGCGAGCGTGAAGAAAATTCTGCAGGATGTGCAGGCGGGGTCGGTCGACATTCTTATCGGAACCCATCGCATTCTTTCGAAAGATGTCGTGTTCAAGAACCTCGGGCTCCTGGTCATCGATGAGGAGCATCGGTTCGGCGTCGCCTCGAAAGAAAAGCTCCGCCAACTGCGGGCGACAGTCGATACGCTCACGCTGACAGCCACGCCGATACCGCGCACGCTTCAGTTTTCCCTGATGGGGGCACGCGACCTCTCGATCATGAACACGCCTCCCCGCAACCGGCTCCCGATCTTCACGGAAATCATGGAGCGCGACCCGCGGCTCATCCGCGAAGCGATCCTCAAAGAGCTCCACCGCGGCGGCCAGGTCTACTTCATCCACGACCGCATCCACGACATGGACCAATTGCTCGCGGACCTGCACAAGCAGGTGCCGGAAGCAAAATTTCAGACGGCGCACGGGCAGATGAAGGGGCACGAGCTCGAACGAACGATGATGGAATTCCTGGAGAAGAAATTCGACGTGCTCGTGTGCACGAAGATCATCGAGTCAGGAATCGACATACCGAGCGTGAATACGATCATCATCAATCGAGCCGACCGGTTCGGACTGGCGGAGCTGTACCAGCTGCGCGGCCGCGTCGGCCGGTCGAATATTCAGGCGTACGCGTACCTTCTCACGCCGCCGATTTCCATCCTCCCAAAACAAACGCTGCGGCGCCTCCAGGCGATCAGGGAATTCACCGAACTCGGCTCCGGGCTGAATCTTGCCATGAGAGACCTGGAAATTCGCGGGGCGGGAAACCTCCTCGGAGGCGAGCAGTCCGGGTTCATCATGGAGATGGGGTTTGAAATGTACCAGCGTGTCGTTCAGGAAGCGGTGGAGGAATTGAAGAATGAAGAATTCGCAGAAACATTTGAAACGGCGGGAGCGGTGGCGGGCAGAGCGAGGGAAGAAATAACGATCGAGACTGATATCGAATCGCTCATCCCGGCAATGTACGTCGAAGATGACGGGGAACGGCTGGAGATCTATCGTCGACTCTACAAGGAATCGTCGCTTGCGGGAGTTGAGGCGATGAGGAATGAGTTGAAGGATCGCTTTGGGGAGTACCCGGAAGAAGTCGAACACTTGCTCCTTTCTGTCGAGGCGAGAATTCTCGGCACGGCGGCGGGAGTGACGAAGATCGTTCTTGAGCAGAATAAATTGGTTCTCCAACTGCCCGGCAATGAGGACGCGGAATTCTATGACAACGGAGAAGGCGGATCGTCGCGCTTTCAACGGATGATGGATTTCATTTCCCTGCGCCCGGGCTTGAAAGCGCGGCTCACCGAAGAACGGAAACGCTTGCGCCTCTTGCTGAACGTAAAAAATGAAGGGGGTCCACAATCACGCCTGCGAGGGTTGCAGTCGATTCTTCGGGAGCTTGGGGAGGCGGCTCAAGTTTCCGTGAGCTCGAAGACAATTTTGGAGAGGATGGAAGGTCGATGACGCAAACGCCGAAGGCCGTGATGATATTCGACGGAACCTGCCGGTTCTGCCGTCTCTGGATCGGGCGGTGGAAGGAAATGTTGGATGAATGGGTGGAATTCATCCCGGCCCAGGAATCCGGCACTCGCTTTCCCCAGGTTTCATCCGCCGACCTCAAGGGTGCGGTTCATCTTGTCCTTCCGGACGGGAAGGTGCTCTCGGGGGCTCACGCCGTGTTCCAATCACTCGCTCTCGCTCCGGGAAACGGCTGGTTGCTCCGGCTCTACCAGAAAGTGCCGGGAGTCAAGCCGCTCAGCGAGCTCGCCTATCGATTCGTCGCCGGCCATCGGAATTTCTTCGAACCGGTCACCCTTCGCCTTTGGGGCGATTCTCTTGAACTGCCAACGTATCGCTGGACCCGCTGGTTATTCCTCCGCGCGGTCGCGGTCGTCTACCTGATCGCGTTTGCTTCCCTCTCCACGCAAGTCATCGGTCTGGTGGGCGAGAACGGAATTCTTCCCGTTCGCTCCTTCCTCGAATCGTTCCATCAGCAAGCGGGGAACGACGCATACCGGTTTGCGCCGACGCTAGTTTGGTTCAATGCGAGCGATGCATTTCTGCAATTTCTTTGTTCGGCCGGAGTTGTCTGTTCGGTCCTCCTGGCTGCAGGAGTCCTTCAGAAGCCGATGGCAATCGTCCTGTGGATTTTTTACTTCTCCCTTTACACGGCCGGCCAGGATTTTCTCAGCTTTCAATGGGACATCCTGCTTCTCGAGACCGGCTTTCTCGCCATCTTCCTGGCGCCGATGAATTTCCTTCCACGTCCCTCCGCGGAAAAAAGTCCTCATCCCCTCTACATCTGGTTGGTCCGGCTCCTCCTCTTTCGGCTGATATTCCAATCCGGCGTGGTGAAGCTTGCTTCCGGCGATTCGTGCTGGCGGGACCTGACGGCGTTGACCTACCACTACGAAACGCAATGCATTCCCACGCCGCTCGCATGGTACGCGCATCTCCTTCCGCTGTGGTTCCAGAAATTTTCCGCGGCAATGATGTTCGGAGTCGAACTGTTCATCCCGTTCCTGATTTTTACACCCCGCCGCCTCAGATTCGCCGGTGCGTGGGCCATCATCGGGTTCCAGTTGCTTATCGCTTTGACCGGGAACTACACATTCTTCAATCTTCTCACCATCGTTCTTTGCATTTCGTTGTTCGACGACCGCGCTCTGCGCCGGCTTGTCCCGCGATCGTTGCGGGTGGGCCTCCAACCGCGCGTTGTGACGGGAACCGGGGGCCGAATTCTCCGCGTTGCGTTCGCCTCTGCAATGCTGGCGCTCAATGCCATTCATCTCGTGCGATTGTTTGTCCCGTGGGACAGCATTCCCCAAATTGTGTTCACCGCGGTCCGGGACACGGCCCCGTTTAACGTCGTGAACAGTTACGGACTTTTTCGGGTGATGACGAAGACGAGACCGGAGGTCGAAGTGCAGGGAAGTAACGACGGGACGAACTGGCGGCCATACGAGTTCAAATATAAAGCGGGAGACGTGATGCGGCCGCCTCCGTGGGTCGCACCACACCAGCCGCGGCTCGACTGGCAGATGTGGTTCGCGGCGCTCTCCGATTACCAGAACAACCCGTGGTTCGTGAATTGTTGCGTGCGACTTCTGCAGGGCTCTCCGGACGTTCTCGCGCTCCTGGAGAAGAACCCTTTTCCGGAATTGCCTCCGCGGTACATCCGCGCGTTGCTCTACGAATACCACTTTACTTCCCGGGATGAACGGAGATCAACGGGCGCCGTGTGGAAGAGAGAGCTGAAAGGAATCTATCTCCCCGTCATAACTCTCAGAAGGAATTGACGCCGGAACTTTATTTTGGTACAGATGTTAGCATGAATCGAACACGGAGGATGAATGGCGAACCTGAGCAAGGCGACCCTTGGAGGCGGATGTTTTTGGTGCGTTGAGGCGGTGTATCAGCGATTGGATGGTGTAACGTCGGTTGTACCCGGATATGCGGGCGGAAAAGTGCCGAACCCGACATACGAGCAGGTCTGCACCGGAACGACCGGACATGCGGAAGTGGCGCAGATTACGTTCGATGCAGACAGGATTTCTTACAAGGAGGTTCTGAAATGGTTCTGGAAGAGCCACGACCCCACGACGCTCAATCGGCAGGGAAACGATGTCGGCACGCAGTACCGGTCCGCAATCTTTTTCCACGATGATGCGCAAAAAAAGGATGCGGAGGATTCGAAGCTGATCGCACAGGCGGACTTTCCGAACCCGATTGTCACGGAAATCGTCCCGCTCCGGCAATTCTATCCCGCCGAGAATTATCATCAGGATTATTACAACCAACATTCGTTCGCTCCCTACTGCATGCTGGTGATCTCTCCCAAGCTGAAAAAGCTCGGCCTTCGGTAGGCGGGCCGCCGCTCCGGGACTTGACTTTGTGGGGGAACTTATATTAAATTTGAATTGTTCAAATTTAAAATACAATGAAAACCACCAAACAATACGGGGAACGGGCCGACCGGGCGCTCAGCATGTGGGTAAAGCTGGTCCGGGCGGCTTCGACCTTCGGCAAACAGACGCAGGAAAACATCAGGCTGTTCGGCCTCACGGAGCCCCAGTTCGGCGCCCTCGAATGCCTCGGCCATCTCGGCCCGATGACCATCGGCGAATTGTGCCGCAAACAGCTTGTGAGCGGCGGCAATATGACGGTCGTCGT
>DATJYV010000086.1:0-11780 GCA_035499415.1 Bacteroidota bacterium | reverse complement strand
GGTTCCGCATCCTGAAGTTCCGTGATCTCGTTTCGCCGGAGTTTGCGTTCGCCGAGAAGCGCGACCGAATCACCGCGCCAAAACTTTTCAATATCGTCGAAAACTCGGTCAGAGTCAATAACCGATGCCAACGCAGCTTTGGAATCCGTGATCACCGCGTAATTGACGCCGGCAGGATAACGGGGGATTTCCGCCAGGGGTTGGACGCGGATGCCGTTCCCCTGAATTTCTCCGGAGGCGGCGCGCTCGTACCGGCCCGCAAAATACATCCCCTGACTCGCATTCACGCAGATGAGGACCGACGCAGCGCCCGGCTGAGAGAGCATCGCCGTGCTGGCGACTGCGTCAAAAGTGGGAACGCCGACCAACGGCCTTCCGAGAGCCACGCACAAACCCTTCGCGGCGCTCAACCCGATGCGAAGCCCGGTGAACGACCCGGGGCCCATCGAAACGGCGACGCCGTCGATCTCCCCGAGGCCGATCTTTGGACATACCTCCTGCACCATCGTGAGTAGTTTTTCTGAATGGATGTGAGATTCGTGAACCGACCGCGAGCTCACGACCTTTTCTCCGTCCACCAATCCGACGGAGCAGACTGCCGTCGAAGTTTCAATGCCAAGCACTTTCATTTGCGAACCGCGCGGGCTGAGGCGGGCGCACCTGCAAGCGGTTCCCTTGCGGGGCCGTCGATTACCATGCGGCGCTCGTTGGACGCAGGGCCGAACTCGATCAGGATGTCGTATCGGCGTTCGGGCAGAAGAGGCCCCAGGGCTTCTGGCCACTCGACGACACAGATGGATTCGCCACGGGCGAACTCTTCGAATCCCACGTCGTAAATTTCAGAAAGGGTCCGGATGCGATAGAAGTCGAAGTGGTAGAGGAACAGCTCCCGGGATTTCCGGTCTCGTCCCGAATATCGATTCAGGATGACGAACGTCGGACTGGTCACCGACTCTGAAACGCCGAGCCCGCGAGCGATGCCTTTCACAAGCTGGGTTTTTCCCGCGCCGAGCTCCCCGTGGATGGCGATGAAATCGCCTCGCTGAAGTTCCCGGGCAAGCGACATCCCGACCTGCATCGTTTCCTGGGCAGAACGGGTTGTCGTCCGGCTTGTCATCGTCGATGGAATTTGACGACGGGGAGAATCATTTCCTCCATCGAGATGCCGCCGTGCTGAAAACTGTCGCGGTACTGATTGAGGTAGCGGTGGTAATCGGTGGGATAGACGAAAAAGTAGTCCTCTTTCGCCATGACATAATTGGTCGTGACGCTTCCGCGGGGGAGCAGATATTCAGCCGGGTTTTTGACGAAAACGGCCTGTTTCTCGTCTACTTTGAGGTTGCGGCCAAACTTGTATCGGAGGTTCGTCGAGGCCTCCCGGTCCCCGATGACTTTCGAGCCGCGCAAACATCGAACGCTCCCATGGTCGGTTGTGAGGATGATCTTCACCTGCGGCTGCTTTGCGAGGGTCTTGAGCATGCTGAACAGGGATGAATGGAGAAACCACGACCGCGTGAGCGAGCGATACGCCGCCTCGTCCGGAGCGATCTCCTTCAACAGCGGCGAATCAGACCTCCCGTGGGCAAGCATATCGACAAAGTTCACGACCACGGCGGTCAGGCGTCCCTGGGTGTACGAAAGAATGTTGTTCTCAAACTGACGGCCGAACTCGGCGTCGAGAATCTTCACATACTTCGAACCGGGGTTCAGCGGGATGCGCTTCCGCTCGAGGAGCTTGTCGAGCAATTCGTGCTCGTGACGGTTGCGGCTGTTCTCATCATCCTCCCCCGCCTGCCAGATTTCCGGAAACCGGCGTTCGAGCTCTGCCGGAAACAATCCGCTGAAGATCGCATTGCGCGAATAGGGCGTGGCGGTCGGCAGGATGCTGAAATGATACTGCTTCTCGAACGAATAGTATTCGGACAAGACTTCTTCCATGATCAACCACTGGTCGAGCCGCAGACAGTCAATGACAAAGAAGAATACCGAGGACCGTTCCGAAAGCGACGGGATGAGGACCCGTTCAACAATGTCCGTAGAAAGCATGACGGGACGGTTCGGGTCAGCGATCCATTTCTGATAGTGCCGGTCGACGAATTTCGCGAACTCCGCATTGCATTCCCGTTTCTGGTCGAGGAGGGTCTGCCGAAGCCCGAGTTCAGGATGCCCGTCGAGTTCGATATCCCAGTCGGTCAATTTCTTGTAGAGTTCGATCCACTCGACCGCGTCGAGGGGATTCATGAGCGTCAGCGCGATGTTCTGAAATTCCTTTGCGTAGTCGCGCGAGACGTGCTCGCTCGTGATCTTTTTGGAGTCGAAGATTTTCTTGCACGCGAGCAGGATTTGACTCGGGTTCACCGGTTTCGTCAGATAGTCGGTGATCTTGCCGCCGATGGCTTCTTCCATCAGACTTTCGGTTTCGCTCTTCGTGACCATCACGACGGGAAGTCCCGGCGTGACATCCTTGATTTCGGCAAGCGTTTGCAGTCCCCCCTTTCCCGGCATCATCTCGTCGAGAAATACGAGGTCGTATCCCTTCCCCCTCACCAGCTCGACGGCATCTTCCCCATTCGTCGCCGTATCGACGGCGTATCCTTTTTGCTCCAGGAGTTTCAGATGCGGTTTCAGCAGGTCGATTTCGTCATCGACCCAGAGTATTTTTTTGGCGTTATCCATGGCTCCGATCAGAGAAAGTACGGATTCGTTGCAGGAGAATCAACGCGCGTCCCGCCAACCTGCTTTCATTGGATGGAGACGTGGACGTCCAGACCTCCTTCGTTCACCGTCGAGCCGGGTGTGCTCGACCCGCCGGCGTCGGGCGCGATCTTTGTGTACGAGTAGTACAACGACGCAGTCACCCGCGCGCTGAGGACGTAACGGATTTTCGGCTCAATCACCGTGCGGCTCGAGCCGTTTTGCGGTATGCCGTCGGTGGTGTAGTTTTCGTTCAAGTCGTACAACCGCTGGGCATTCTTCGAGTAGGTGTAGGATAAACTCATGTCCACGTCATTCGACAGGGAAAGGCCGAAGAAGGGTATCTGGAAACCCTGGCGGGCGTAGTCCGCCGTGAGCGTGATGTCGGTCGTGGCCGTGCCCGCAACGTTGCCGATCGACGGAGTGAGGTCGTAGGTCGTGCTGGTACCGTAACGGGCGGATGCTCCCAGGGTTCCCTTCGCAACTTCCTTGAACGCCACCGTCACCCCAAGCAGGGGATTGAACCCGTACGTGACCGTCTGGCCGTCCGTCACCTGCTGCCCATCGGATGTGAAGTGAAATCGGTCGCGGTAGTCGGACGTGTACGAATGGTCGAGCGTGACGCGCGAGGCGAAGCTGTGGAAAAAGGAAAGTTTTTCCAGGCCGTCCCACCGAATCGTCCAGTTGAGGCGGGGGGCAATGCCGCCGAGGACTTTTGAGAGCCAGGGGAACGCCTCCAGGCCTTCGGAGAATGCCTGTGAAAGTTTCGTCGCATCGTCGCGCGTATCGTTGGGGTCCGCCCGCATCTGCTCGAACTTCTTGTCCACCTCGTCGAGACTCGTGTGGAAGAGCTGGAAAATCAGGACCGGCGGAAACGACATGAACGACCGGTCGACATCGCCGCTGACGGTCCGCGAAGCGATCGTCGGATTCCCGGCGCCATCGGTTGTGATCGTCGTGTTGGCGTTGTAATCCCATGCGACGTTCCAGTTGAGGTCGATCTGGGCTCCTTCCCAGAGAGGCCGCGAGGTCCGCATCGTGATCCGATTACTCTGCGAATAGACGTCGGTCAACGTGCCGTTCGCGGCGCGGGGGCCCGGAAGGCTGTACCCCGCAATGAACGGGAATGAATCCTTGGAATGGATCACCAGGTCGCCGTGCGGGTCGGAGGCGAACCCGAGCTGATAGTAGAGCGACGGGCCGTAATCGGGACGGTCGGACTGCACGAGCGGGACGCGGTCGAAGATATTCGCAAAGCCGGGACCTCCCAGCAGCCCCATATTCTGCGACCGGTTCGTTTGCGTGAAGGAGATGTTGAACCGGTCGAAGTCGAAGAAGGGGGTTTTGATCAACGACCTGCTGATCTGGTCCAATTCCTTTGCGAAGTTCTTCGACGTATCCTTGCCCGTCGTGGGCACAGGCGGAAGGGGATTCCAGATCAGGTCGGCGATTGTTTTCGAGTTGAAATCGGTGCCCATGGTCAGACTCGTGCCGACTGCGCCGGCCTTGCCCAGGTTTCCCGCTTGCAGATTGTTGCTCCAGTCGTAGCGGGAACTATACCGCAGCGTGGGAGAAAAGATCTGGTCGAGCTTCATGATTTTGGGGACGACTATTCGCGTGTTGAGGTTGATCGTCTGGCCGTAGTTGAGGTCCTGACCGAAATCGATGAGACGTTCCTTGAAGAACATGTCGTTCAGAATATCGAGGAGCGATCGTTGCCGCCCGTACTGGTCCGTTTCGAGGTTGACGAGCGAGCTCGAGACGTCGAGTTGGTAATCCGTTCCGAGATTGAGCAGGCCTCCGTCAAAAAACTGCCAGCTGAAGCTCATCGACCGCGTCGAGGCAAGGTTTCGGACAACGGGATTCGCCGAGGTCTGATTTCGCGCTTCGTCCTGCGAATGGCTCCGCGCCAGCGTGGCGGCGAGGCTGATTTGCTTCGGCGTGTAATACAATCGGAGCGTTTTCCACCAATCGAGCGGAATCAGTTCATAGAGAAGCGACAGCGGTTCAATGTAATTATTCGGGCTTAACGGCAACAGGTATCCCAGCCGGCTGTTCCAGTTCCAGGAATCCGAGAATTGTTCCGTCGGGCTGCGACTGCTCGTCGACGTGTACGAGTACGCAAACGTCAGGCGGTCGACCGTTTCCGTAATCCACCAGAAACTCGATGGAATGTTCAGATGCACGTTCGGGAGAGAGTAGGTCTCGGTGACGCTCAGGTTTTCCGAGTGGAGCCGAAGGTCGTTCGCATCGGTGACGCCGAGACTCCGCGCGAGGGACGTGTCGGTTGCAACGCGTGACGCCGCCGCATCGACCAGAATGTCCGTCCCCGGGAGATATTTCGGGTGTTCGATCGCCTCGACGTGTGAGTACGAGAACGCGAGACTCGAGCCCGTCCAGGTCTCCGGCAGGAATCGCTCGAACGCGAAGTTCCCGCTGAAACTCCAGTTGACGTCGGTGTTGCGCGTACCGAACCGGTCTTCGAGCGAATGGAAATATGGGTCCCGGTCGGAGTACGAGAAGGCCATCGACCCGACGTCGGCGAGTTTGACGCTGGTGTCGAAGCGGTATGCCCAGCCGGGGGTGTTATCCACGTCCGTGAGGCGAAGCTCGTCGACCCAGAGTTCTCCGCTGATCACTGTTGCTCCCTTGTTCACCGGGTTGTCAACGCCGATCGCGATGTAGCGGATATCCGTCAACGTCGGGCTCCCGCGTACCCGGTAGGTCGAGCCGGGAGGTCCGTTCGGCACGGGATAAGCGCGGCTGAGGGCGCCGGCGCTGTCGATCGTCAGCTTGATGGCCGTGATATCGCCGAAGCTGATGAGCACCTCGTTGAGTGGGTCCCATCCGGGATGCACCGGCTCCCGGTATTCGTAGTAGTTCAGCGAATCATATCCGAACTGGAACACCATCGCCACGTCGTAGTTCGATGTGTCTGTATAGGCAAAGGCCCTGTATCCTTTGGACTGGCTCTCGACGTTGTCGGCGGATTCCCCGTGGACGAACATCTTGAGCGTTTTGTAGCTGAAGACGTCGAGGGGTTTGACGTTGAACTGGCGCATCGCCAGTTTTGTCTCGCCGTCCTTCATCCCCGTGACGATCAGGTCGAGCGATTGTTCGTTGCTGTGGAGGTTTTGGTCGGGGCGCGTCAGGTCGAGCGTGCGCAAGCCGCTCGTGGGCGGAGTGTAATTGGGATTATCCTCGACGTTTACTGCGCTGACCTTGAACTCGGGGTCGTTCTGGACAACTTCCTGCCACTGGTTGCCGATGAGGTTCAGCTCCGTCATCCGGACAAGCACGTTGCTCTGCGCACCCGTCATCCAGAGCCGTACGTCTTCGATGTTCGTGAATGACGGAGCGCCAATCTGCCGTTTGAAGTCATCGATCGGGATGCGGATTTGATACCATCCGTTCTGGCCGCCGGTAACGTAGTGCTGGAACGCGATGGAACTCGTGTCCAGCGACAGCTCGTACTCAAAATACGAGTTGGTCCGGTCGAGAGCATTGTTCCCGTTCAGGTCTTCGGTATCCGGAAATCGCGCTCCCAGTTCGCTGCCCGCGCTGTTCTCGGTTCCGTCCACTCCCAGGTAGTACTGGTCCATGACATCCGAAGTGAGCGGCGTGTATCCCGGTACCGGCAAGACTCTCCAATTATCACCCGAGGGGTCGTTTGCGACGTTCGGGATGAGGGCGCTGTACTTAGTGATGAAGTCGGTGTGTGCAGTCTTTTCCTGATCGTCCGTCAATCCGTCGAGGCCCACGTCCTCACCGGGGTTAAGGAATCCGTTCCGTGTGCCGGTACCGACGCCGTCTTCCGTGTCCAACTGATGATTGGGGATCACGTCCTCGCTGATGTAGCCAAGGTCGATGTTGAGTTTCGCCCCCGGGTCGGTCATCGGAATTTTCACCCACACTTCAATGAAGCCGATATTCTCGTCGAGGAGGTTTGTCGCCGTCGTCCCGATGACGTGCTGGATGCCGCCCCACGTTTTGCTGTGGTCGGACCCGAGGACCGTGTTCTCGAGGTTCATCGAATAATTGTACTCTCCCCGCGCTCCGGGCTTGAAGTACATGTTCAACACCGTCACCTGCTGGTCTTCCTGGGCCACCTCACGCTTGGGCCAGATGTCTGTCACGATCACATCGGTCGGGATCAGGTTGAACCAGGTCATGAGCGCCTTATACCCCATCTTGGTCGTGTCGGGAAGAATGGATCCATCGGTGAGAAGACTGTCGTCCGTGGGAACCGTCAGGTTCAACGGGTCGGGAACGAACGGGTCGAGGCCCTGGATGTAGTACGGCGGGCTGGCATCCTTCCATTGCGTGAACGTGACGCCGAGAGGAATTTGTTTATTGGCGCCTTCGAAATCGTCGATGTACGCGATGCTCTTTCCCTGGTCTTCGCTGATGGGGCTCACCCGGGTGTTCGGATTCGGCAGCATGTACGCCGCCTCTCCCTTGAACTGAACCGGAGATGTCGCCGTCGTTTGAATCCCGGGGAGCCAGTTCAGCGCCTTGGTGATGAAATCGGCGTCGAAGCTCGTCGAACCGTCGAACCCCATGATCGTGTTGCTGATCGGCTCTTCACCGAGTCGCACCTTGTCGCTCAGCGATTGCTGGTCGAGGTTCATGATGGTGAATCCGATGTTCGTCCGCGGACTCAGACTCAAGTCGGCCCGCGCGCCGATGAGTGTCTTCGAAGCAATCTGGAAGAGGTCGTTCGCTTCGTACTGGATTTGCAAATTCCTGCCGGGGACCAGCAACGCCTGGTTCTTGATTGTCACCTGGCCGCTGATGTAATCGACGACGTAGTCGACGTTGGCCGCGGCGGCGACTCCGTCCACAAGGACCTTGACGCTCCCTTCGACAATATTGAACCCGAGGTTGTATGACGACGCCGTTGCCGGCTTGATCGTTCCCCGGATGTAGAACCTGTTTTTCGGGCTGTTGAGCGCGCCGTAGTATGTTGTGTCGTACAGGGCGTCGAACGCGAACGAGTCGGCGACGGCCTTTGCCGTGACAGGGTCCAGCTTCGTGAGAAGCAGTTCCTGGATGCCTTTGGAGCTGAATGGCTCGACGGTGGGAAAGATGAGCTCACCGCGGCTCTCGTCGATCGTCAACCCCTTGAGATAGTCGAACACCTTATCCTGGCCCGCCTGGCTCGTGTTGCCGATGTAGCGGTCGAGGCCGAACATTTGGAGCAGGTTGATGTTCTGGGGCGTGACGTCGCGGTACGGCGGCTGACCGGAGATCTGGTACTCGATGTTCAGCGCGAACCCGTCCTGGTTGATACCGCGTCCGCCCAGCAAATAGCGGTTCTTGAGCATGAGCTGCCATGCAACGCCGAATGAGGGGTCGAGATTCCGGGGCCGGACGAGTTTCATGATGAGCGTGCTCGACGTGTCCTGCGACCCGAAGTTGCCGATGAGAATGGCCGGTTTCGAGAGACCCGTCGGATCGGCCGTGCTATAAGCGACGGCGATCGCCTGGTCGGGCTGAAGCGCGCGGTTCATGGTAATGATGCCGGCGTTCGCGTTGAAGATATAGTCGGTCCCCTGGTCGAGACGGCTGAACCGCCCCACTTCCAACTGGCCGGGGATCTGGTTGAAGAGCGTCACGTCGTGCGATGCCGGATCGTTTTGACGGCTCAAGACATCCGACACATTGATAAACGCGATGACGTTCTTATCCTTGCTTGCGTTGAGCGTTCCGTTGTCGGTCACCCACACTTCGATGTCCCGAATCTGAAGGTATGGGTTTGGCTGGGCGGGGATCTTGAGGTAATTATTCTCGTATTCACCGATGTACACGGTGTCGACGAAGTAGTGGTCCTGCGAATAATCGGTCGGCCGCCGCTCGAACGGAGTCGGTTGCGAGCCGCCGGAGACCGTCAGCGCTTTGATTTGCCCTTTCTTCTGTGACGCGATTGTTGTGAGACGGAGTGGACCGAACTGCAATCCGGCCTTGATGCCGAACAGCGCCTGACTGCTCGAGATGAACGCCGAGTTTGTCTGGAGCGATACGTTTCCCGCCTCGACGCTCTGCACTATTTCGTCGTCGTAGCCGGTGTAGTGAATGTGAAGTTGATTCTCGTACTCGAACGTCCGTTTCGTGTTCCAGTCCGCGTCAATCTTCAGCTTGTCGCCGATCTCTCCCCGGACGTTAACCTGGACCTCCTGATTGAAATCCGGTTCGTCTCTGCTTTGTCCCAGCGGGCTGTTCGTCGCGAGGCTGGAGAGCGTATTCCGGAATGCAGCATGAATGTCGACCGCGCCGTTGATCTGCAGCTTGATGATATTCGGACCGAAGATGCTGAACAGCGGGTTCTTCGGGACCGGGATTTCGATGTTGGTGACTTTGCCGAAGACTTCGCCGAGCCCCGTTTTCTTTTCCGCCCCCGCCTCATAGGCCTGGGCCATCTGCTCCCAGTTCTGGCGAATGGTGCGGTCCATCCGGATCCGCCGGTAATCATCGAGAGGCACGTCGATGGGAACGCGCGTATCTTTGTTGTTGTATAACGTGCGGAGGTGGTAGACGAGGCGGGAAGAATCGAGCTCCTCCCTGTGGACGACAAAAATGGGGTCGGGCAGATACATCGGGTGCGTCCGCCTGGCCGCGGGATTGACGGCAGGCCGGTCGCGGCGCACGTGTTGGAACTGCTCAAGGCGGGCGGATGAATCGCGGGGGAGCGCCCGGATGAGCTCCAACATGGCTCGCGAAGTGTCGATGGCTCCTTCTTCGGCGGCTTGAGATGACCGTCGTTCAAGCTCCGCTCTCGCACGTCGCGAGAGCTTGCCGGAGGGGGCCGGCCGCTGAGCGCTCTTCGTCGTGTCTCTCTGCTGAACCTGGAAGTATGGAGGGTCAAACGCATCCCCCCGTTCCGCGGGTAGACTTCGCGCGCGCACCTCACCCGTCCCGGTCAACAACACGGCGAAAAACAAGGGGAGGAGGACACCCGTTGGCTGGGCCGCGTGTCGAACGAGCGAATGGAATGGACGGACGAATGCCAGAACATTCATCAGAGATGACCGCTCGTCAGATCAACAGTCGTGATGAACAGCTATTGATGCAGTAGCGAAAGGATCTATATCGTCCCGGCGAGAATCAGAAAGGAGAGCTGGGCAGCGGCTTGGGAAGTTCTTGAGGGGTTCGTCGTCAACGTCACTTATCTCCGGTCCTGCACGGTGTCACAGGAGGATTGGACACCTGTGAAAAATGGTAGCAAAAAGACTTGTGAATATCAAGCAGGGAGTCCCTCTCGGGGGGACATGGTGAGGCGGGCGTCACGGCAAGTGGGGGCAATCTCTGCTTGTCTATGGCGCGAGGCGTGAAATCGTCCATCCGTCGCCGGATTCATCGTATCGGAATCTGTCGTGCAGTCGATTCTCCCGCCCCTGCCAGAATTCAAAACGAACCGGATTCAGCAGGTATCCCCCCCAGGTGGGGGGAAGTGGGATTTCGCCGTCGCCGAATTTCTGCTCGAACGTGCTGAACCGTTGTTCGAGCTCTTCCCGGCCCTTCAACATGCCGCTCTGACCCGAAGCCCACGCGCCGATCCGGCTCTCGCGCGGCCGGCTTCGGAAATATTCTTCGGATACTTTGCGGGAAACTTTTGCGATCGATCCTTCGATGCGCACCTGACGGTCCAATGGAGGCCAGTAGAAAAGAATTGCTCCGTGCGGGTTCTCGTCCAATTCCATTCCCTTCCGGCTGGCGTAGTTCGTGAAGAATACGAATCCCTTCTCGTCGAATGCTTTCAGGAGCATGATTCGAACGGATGGGATCCCGCGAGCCGAAGCGGTCGCAAACGCCATGGCCGTGGGGTCGGCGATCTTCTCCGATCGGATCGCCTCGTCCATCCACTCCCGGAACTGGGCGACCGGGTTGGGGTCGAGGTCGGATTCATCCAGCCGGGATGACCGATACTCTCTCCGGATTCCGGCGATGCTCTTGTCCATCTTCGCGGTCATTGTTTCATCTTCGGTCATCCGCCGTCGATAATTTCGCGGATTCTTCTGAGAATCTGCTCGGGGACGTACGGTTTCTGAATGAAGTCCCGCGCGCCTCCCTTGAGCATCTCCGACTTCAGGTGAGGGTCGAGATATCCGCTCGCAAGGATTGCTTTCACGTCGGGATTTATTTGCTTCATTCTCTGGAACGCCTCCCATCCTCCCAGTTTCGGCAATCCCATGTCCGACAGCACCAGTGCGATCGATTCTTTTTTCTGCTCGTACAGCTTCACCGCATCCTCGCCGTTTGAAGCGGTCAGCACTTTGTAGCCGTTCGACTCGATCATGATTTGAAGAAGGTCGAGCAACATCTCCTCATCCTCCACCAACAGGATCGTTTCGTTCCCCGAACGGACTGCCGGCACCGCCGGTGACTTCGTCGACGCCTTGGCCGTCGGAGGCACGGACGGCAGGTAGATGGAGAACGATGTTCCCTTGCCCGGCTCGCTCTTCACATCGATAAACCCGCGATGCGATGTCACCACGCCGTACACCACGGCCAGACCCAGCCCGGAACCCTTCCCTATTTCCTTCGTCGTGAAAAATGGTTCAAAGATCCGGCTCTTCGTCTTTTCGTCCATGCCGATGCCGTTGTCCCGGATCAGGATGCAGACGTAATCCGGATCCTTCGGGTTGTACATCATCCCGCGAAGCTTCTCGGCCTTCATGCTGCTGGTCTCGATGGAGATGGTGCCGCCGGCGGGCATGGCATCGCGCGAATTGAGAAAGAGATTCAGAAATACTTGGTGCAGTTGACTGCTATCCCCCTCGACGAGAGGAAGGCCCGGTTGAAGTTGTGCGTCGAAGACGATGTTTTTCGGGAAGGTTTCGGCCATGAGGGGGAGAATCTCCTGCAGGATGGCGTTGACCCGGAAAGGAGCAGGCTCGCCTTTGGTTTTCCTGGCAAACGCCATCAGCTGTGCCACGACGCCCGCCCCGCGCTCCACCGACTTTCCGATTGCATCCATCCACTCCCCGAGACGTGTCGAATTGCTCCCTTCCTGACGGGCGAGGCGGGCATAACCATTGATGATGGCGAGGATATTGTTGAAATCATGGGCAATACCTCCGGCAAGC
>DATJYV010000085.1:0-6358 GCA_035499415.1 Bacteroidota bacterium | reverse complement strand
ACCGAAGCGCGTCAACGCTTCGAGAGAGGAATGGTGTATGAGTAACGTGCTAAAGATACCAGATTAGTACCGGACGGAAGCGATGCTCAAGTGGTAATGAGCGATAGTCTTATAAACTACGATCCGCCAGGATTTGGGGGTTCGACGCCCCCCGCTTCCGCTTACTGTAAAGGTAGGGATTTTTGCGGGAGAATGTCAATTGGATCAAGGTAAGCAAATTCGTTCCGCGTGTCAAGAAACCGGATTGTGGGGGAGTGTCTCATTTCCCCGCAACCGTCGCCCCGAACTTTGGGCCGAAGGCCCATCAGCCTATGGCTGAGGTTCGGGGTTTGTGAACGTCAGATGCTGAAACCCCATGTCGATGCACGGGGCAAGCAAGTTCAGCATGACGGTTCCTTGATACGTTGGAGCCTGCTGAATTGAGGACACGACCGACTGTGGGCGACCGTTTCGGCGCCGTTCTTTTGAAGCGCCTGTTTTTTTTGATATATTTCAGCGACTTCGCTTCATTTTGAGAATGACCGAACGACAACACGAAGCTGACCCGCGAGCGCGCTTGATCGCGGCCTGCGTGATTCTCTGCGCCCTCGCCGTTCCACTGAAAGCGCAAGCGGTCGATCTGTCGGCCCGCCTGCGTCTTGCTCAAAGTCTCGAGCAATCGTCCGAGTGGGAACTTGCGGCGGCGGCGTACGAAGAACTTCTGCGGCTGGAACCGTCGAACGCAATATTCTTCGACGGCTTGCGCAGGAGCTACACCGAGCTCAAGCAATTCGACAAAGCGACAGCTCTCGTTCAAAATCGCCTTCGCATGTTTCCCGGAGACGGCGTCCTCCTTTCGTATCTCGGCGGACTCTATTGTTCCCTCGGCGATTCGGTGAGGGCGGATTCCGCATGGAACGAGGTCATCGCGGTGAACCCGCAGAATATCGCGCTCTACCGCCTTGTCGCATCGCAACAGGTGGAACACCGGCTCTATGACGACGCGATCAGGACATTTCGCCATGCGCAGTCGGCCACGGGGATGTCGCTTGCGTTCAGCGAAGACCTTGCGACACTCTATTCGGCAATGCAGGAATACGGCGAGGCGACGCGGGAATATATCCGCCAGCTTCGCGCAAATCCGGAGCAGCTCCCCTTTGTGGAATCCCGCATCGCATCGTTCACGGCGCGCACCGAAGGTGTGAGGGACGCACTTGCTGCGACCCGCTCCGAAGTCACAAACGACGACCAAAACCTCGCTCTCCGCGGTCTCCTCGCCTGGCTTCTCGTCGAAGCCCGGCAGTACGGAGATGCGCTCGAGGAATACCGGACGATCGACAACCTGAGAAAGGCAAACGGGGCGGAGGTGTACAATTTCTGTGAAACACTCCTGCGCGAGAAGGCGTATGCCGTGGCCGCAAAAGGTTTCGGGGAGATCTGCGAAGCTCGTCGGAATCCCGCGATTCTCCCCCGCGCACGGTTCGGACTGGCGCGCGCGAGCGAGGAACTCGCGTCAACCGACTCGCTGCAACCGGCAGGACAATCGCCGACGTACCGGAATGTCGTCTCGCTCTATGAATCGGTCGCACGTGACTATCCCGGTACCGACGTCGCGGTGCAGGCGTGGTTCCGCGTCGGCGTCATCGAATTTGACAAGTTGTCGGAATTCCAGCCCGCGCTGGACGCATTTCATCTCGTCCGTTCGAGCTCGCCCGCGTCCCCGCTCGCTTCGGAAGCGACGCTTGCGACCGCAGAAATCCGCCTGGCTCAAAACGACCTCGACGGTGCACGGCGCGAAAACGAATCCCTGCTTACGCAGCCCGTTGCGGCGTATCGGGACCGCGCCATGTTCCATATTGCCGAGCTGGATTACTTTCAGGCGCGTTTCGACTCGGCTGTCACGGAACTGCGTCAGCTCTCGAAAAACCTCACGGCCGACCTCAGCGATGACGCCCTGACGCTCGAGTATTTCATCCGCGAGAACCTGGCTTCGGCTCCGGGGGCCCTCGCCGCGTATGCGTCCGCCGACCTGCTCATGCGACAGCGGAAATACTCCGAAGCTCTCGTCCGCTTCCGCGATACGGAGCAG
Source organism: Bacteroidota bacterium (assembly GCA_035499415.1). Classification (GTDB taxonomy): domain Bacteria; phylum Bacteroidota; class Ignavibacteria; order UBA10030; family UBA10030; genus DATJYV01. The sequence goes on along the minus strand of DATJYV010000085.1, from coordinate 4,290 downwards.
GCCTATGCCGGCTCGCTTCTCGTGGATGACGCAGCAATGAAGGAGGGGGAACTCCAGACCCTCCTGGGAAAGCCCATGGATGCCCTCGCGTCGTACCGGCGCATCGTGAACGAAATGCCTCAGAGCATCGTCAAAGACAAGGCACAGTTTCGGATCGGAATGGTATACGAGACAACGCTGCACGACGCGCCCAAGGCGATCGAGGCGTACGAAGAACTACTGGCAAAGTATCCAACATCGCTCCATGCGGAAGAAGCGAGGAGACGGGTTCGGATGTTGAGAGGAGATTCTATATGAGGAGACAGCGATGAGAATGTGGAGAAGGATCGTTCTGGGTGCGGGTGCGGCCGCGCTTCTTGTTTCGATCGCGGCGGGTCAATCGAAAATTCTGATTCCCATGGACTTGAAGCAAACCGACCACCTGAAATCGTACGGGGTGGCGTTCTGGGTTCTTGAGCACAACGAACAGGTCGACTGGCTGCTCAACTATCGCGGCGGGTCGTTCATGTGCGACTACAGCGAGGTGATCGTGCGCGAATGCCTGGTGCGCGGCGTTCTTTTCGAACCGCTCGCGGCGGCCGAGGCGTCCTCAATTTATGCCGAGGTCCAGCGGGACGACAACAACATGGACGTGGTGCGTCTCGAAAAGGCGCCGAAGATCGCCGTCTATGTGCCCCCGGACTTCAAGCCGTGGGACGACGCGGTGACGCTCGCGTTCGAATACGCAGAAATTCCGTACACGAAAATTTGGGACGATGAAGTATTGAACGGAAAGCTCGCAGATTATGACTGGCTCCATCTGCACCACGAGGACTTCACCGGCCAGTACGGCAAGTTCTATGCAAACTTCCGCAATGCGCAGTGGTACATCGAACAACAATTGCTGTATGAACGCGAGGCACGGAAGCTGGGGTTCAAGAAGGTTTCAGACGAGAAGAAAGCCGTGGCCCGCGCGATTAAAAATTACATCGGGAACGGCGGGTTCATGTTCGCCATGTGCGCGGCGACCGACAGCTACGACATCGCTCTTGCCGCGGAGAACACGGACATTTGCGACGTCATGTACGACGGCGACCCGCCCGACAGGGATGCGCAGAAGCGGCTCGATTTCTCCAAGACGCTGGCGTTCGAGAACTTTACGATCGACATGAATCCCCTGCGTTACGAATTCTCGGACATCGACATCCCGCCGAGCGACCCGGCGCCCATCCGTGATCCGAACACCGATTACTTCACCCTCTTCGAGTTCTCGGCGAAGTACGACCCGGTGCCGACGATGCTGACCCAGGACCACGTCTCCATCATCAAGGGGTTTATGGGACAGACGACGGCGTTCAAGAAAAGCCTGATCAAGCGGTCGGTGACAATCCTCGCCGAGCGGGAAGGGACGGAGGAGGTGAAGTACATTCATGGAAATTACGGCCGGGGAACATTTACGTGGTATGGCGGACACGACCCGGAAGACTATCAGCATCAGGTGGGGGATCCCCCGACGGACCTGCGGCTCCACAAGAACTCGCCCGGGTACCGGCTTATCCTGAACAACGTCCTGTTCCCCGCGGCCAAGAAGAAACAGCAGAAGACCTAATTCAACCGCCAGGGCGTATGCGGATTGCGATCATATCGGACATCCACGCAAACCTCGAAGCGCTGACGTCGGCGATCCGGGAGATCGACCGCTCGGATGTCAACCAGGTCGTTTGTCTCGGCGATGTTGTCGGCTACGGGGCGAACCCCAACGAATGCCTCGACCTGGTCCGGAACAGGTGCGGGAACATCCTTCTGGGCAACCACGACGCCGCGGCTGTAGACCTTGACGAAGCGGAATATTTTAACCCGAACGCCCGCATCGCGGCTGCGTGGACGAACAAACAATTAAGCGATGAAAACAGGGACTATCTCGCGGCGCGGCCGCTGAGCGCCAGGCTCTCCGACGTGCTATTCGTTCACGCCTCTCCGTGCAATCCCCGCAACTGGGAATACATTCTCTACGTCGAAGAAGCGATGCAGGCATTCCGATGCTTCACCGAGCCCCTTTGTTTTGTCGGTCACACCCACGTGCCAGCGTTTTTCTCCGAGGATTCGAAGTCAGGCCGGTTGAAAAAAAATGCACGGGCGCTGATTAATGTGGGGAGTGTGGGACAGCCGCGCGACGGGAACCCCGAGCTCGGCTTCGGCATACTCGACACCGACGCCTGGGAGTTTAAACAGGTCCGGGCGGCGTACGACGTCGATGGCGCGGCGGGAAAGATCCGTGAGGCCGGGCTTCCGAAACAACTTGCCGAGAGACTGTACCGGGGAATCTGAGGGCGCCTACCGCGCTGCGAAGAGGGAAACGAACTTGTCTTGTTGCATCGTGGAAGCGGCCGAGCAGAGCGTGCCGTTGGTCGTCCAGAGGACCACACTGCAGGGGGGATGATGGACATCGGTATACCATCCGGTTCGGACGAGCGAAGCGCGCGCTGCAGGGGGAAGCGAAAAAGTCGCCCCTTCATCCGCAGCGGTGAGGGGGACTTCGCACACGTAGATGTAGTCGTCGCCGACTTTGTAAATGATGTGGACCGGTGACACACCCGCATAGTCTTCCGAGATCGCCCCGTACCAATCGCAGTTATCCATGGGAATGATATGGAGAGCAAAAGCAACACCCTTCTTCTCGAAATACCCCGCCACACCCTCGGGAAAGCACGAAACCATCGCCGGCTTTAGTCTTCCGTCCCGTATCCGCTGAAGATTGTTGAGCGTCTTGTTGATGAGATCATTGGAAGCAGCGTGAATCGCAGGACCGGACTCCGGCGGGTTCGTCGGCAGCAGGAGTACGAACGCCGCAATGGCGATGGCTCCCGCCAAAACCACCGGAAGTGAAAAAAGCGGGCGGAGCAGGTTGCGGACCCAAGGGGATGAAGTCGTTTGATATTCCCGGCGGAGCGTTTGCAGGAGGGAATGTCTGATTGCGACGGGAGTCGGGACGAAGGAGACCATCCGGGAGACGATCCCTTTTGCAACCGACTCGAGTTCGAACAGCTTCAAACATTTCTTGCAGCGCCCCAGATGCTCGAAGAAGGCGGTTCGGCGGCTTAACGTCAGCGAACCGTCGAGCGCAGTACCGAAGTAGTGCTGTGCCTCCCTGCAGTCCACTAACGTCTCGTCCCCTGCGGATCGGCCGCCGGCGTTACACCGGCGCGGTGCGCAGTATCAATCATGAGCGATCACGCCTTTCGATTTGGCATAGTCAAAGAGTTTTGCCTGAAGCATTTTTCTTCCCCGATGGAGCCGTGAACGGACGGTTCCAATCGGGCAGTCAAGAAATTCTGCGATTTCTTCGTACGAGAGACCCTCGATGTCGCACAGAATCACCACGGTGCGAAAGTCGTCCGGCAATTCCTGGAGCGCCCGGGTGACCTCATCCCCCAACAGACCGCCGAACATCCGTTGCTGCAAGTCGTTGGTGTCTGCCGCCTGCGAACGGATCGAATCGTAAAAATTCTCCACGTCGTCATAATCGACCGTGTCCGGCTCTCTCGACTCCTTCCGGTACCGGTTGATGTACGAATTCTTCATGATCCGGAACAGCCAGGCCCGGATGTTCGTCCCCTTCTCGTACTTATCCCAAAACCGGTAAGCTTTTAGGTACGTTTCCTGAAGCAGGTCGCGGGCATCGTTCTCGTTCCCCGTTGTGCGGAGAGCGAAGTTGTACAGGATGTCCATGTGCGGCAATGCTTCGGCCTCGAACTCGCCCTGTTTCTTCTGCGAGGAGGCGGATATGACGGAGAGGAGAATGGGAACCATCTATCGTCCACGAGGAACCTCCCGCCGCCGCAGATCGCATCCGGAAACCCGGACGACCCACTCTCACAACGTAGGAGGGTCTTCTCAAGTTCCACGCGCAGGCCCGTTTTTGAACCCGCCCGCGTTACCCATTGTATCAAAAATGATAACGAATTCCAGCCTGGATTGCAAAAAGACCGGTCGTGTCCTCGATTTTACCGGCTCTTCCTTTTAAGGAGGCGTCATGCTGGACTCCGTGCCAAAAGCGAATCTCTCACCTGCCCGTTGGATTCCACGGAGGCGGGCAGGCCTCCGGCGCAAAGTTCGGGGTGTGGATTGCTTGATAATCGGACACCACCAGAAGGCCGCGCGCAAGCCGGCGGCCCGGCTTCTGCTCCACTAACTCCCAAGGCGGGAAATTTCCTGCGGTGTGAGTTGTTTATCCAGGGAGACGAGCGACGAATCCAGCGACTTCCCGCGTCCATCCCGTTCTTCAAGCGCACCGAAAGTATGGAGGTCGCC
>DATJYV010000084.1:0-9727 GCA_035499415.1 Bacteroidota bacterium | reverse complement strand
ACGTCGACGTCGCCGCTCAGCGAAAGGTCGCCGGATCCGGGGCCGCTGACCGACACCTTGTATTCCGACCCCGCCACGAGCGGGTTGCCGTTCGCGTCGGAAACTTTGTAGGGGATGGTGATCGACCCGCTATCGCTATTGACAAACGGGTTGGAAGCGGGGAATATCCTGACCTGCGTCGGCGCTCCGGAGAACAGAACCGGGATGGTTCGGACAATCGTACTGTCGGCTTTCGTGACAGATGTATCTCCGACGGTCCGCGCCGTGACAAGGGCCAAGCCGCCCGCGGGTCTGGGGTTTGCGCTGATAAGCGAGACCGACGCCGTACCGTCATTATCCGTCAGGGCGCGCGGTTGGATGACTCCGCCGGTGGTTTGAAACGATATCGCCGTGCCAGCCGGAACGGGGTTTCCGAATCGATCGCCAACGATGACGTTGATGCCGGTTCTCAGATTATCAAAAACGCCGCCGGCAATATTGCGTGTCGTCGTCGAAACGGTGAAGTGATTTCCATCGGGTAACCCGCTGGAGATCGTAATACGTACCGGGCTTGCGCGCACGGAGTCGCCGCTCGTCGTCGCGTTGAGCTGGAGGACACCGGGTTTCGTCCCGCTCGTGACGCGTGTCGAGACCGTACCCGAGCCGTTCGTGACTGCCGTTGTCGGAAACACGTACTCGCCGCCCCCCGGGCCTCCGAGGAGGGAGAACTTCACGGTCACTTTGCTCGCCGCCGTGAGAGCGTTGCCGAGAGAATCTCTTACTTCAAACGTCAGTGCGATCGATTCGTTCGACCCTGTACCGCGAATGCCGATGCTCAGGTCGCCGGATGTCTGCAGGACGATGCTGGCCGGCTTGCCGCTCCCCGGGCCGGTGATGGGACTCGTGCTGTCGGCGAGCAAGGTCAGCCCGATCGTGTCGGTTGCACCAACATTGAGGACGAATGCCACCGTATCGGAATTCGTGAAACCCTTGAGCGATGCGAACACCGATCCCGCGTAATTCCCCGTCAGAGGATAGGTGAGGAGAAACTGCCCGCCATTCCGGGTGGTGTCGAACGCCGTCGCCGTGCGCGTATCCTGCACGATTGCGCCGTCGACGACGCTGTTGTTGTCGCTTCTCTTTACTACTCCTTTGACGTACGAAGGAGTCCCGTTGCCGTTCGTCGGACCCGAAACCGGGTTCTGGCATGCCATCTGGAGCATCAGTACCGTCATCACGCTCCATTGCAACGCAGTTCGCAATTTCATATCACCCCTCCCTTAAATCCTGTCATTCAATGACCGGTGGCTCTCGGTGGTTGGTTCAGTTCTTCTTTAGGCGCTTCTCCAAATCTTGACGCAATTCTTTTAACTTGTCTTGCTGTACATCACGCTCCGTCGTTTTGAGCTTCATCCGTTCTTCGAGGATCGGGACAATTTCGGCCTTGATGATGACGATCAACTCTTCGCGGGTTACCGAGACATTATCATAGCCGAAGAGATACCTCAGGCCGAAGAACCAGGCGGGCAGGTCCTTCAAGAACGGCACCCCCTCCCGGATGGTCGTTTCGCTGTTTTGATACAGGCCGCCGATGTACGCTTCTTCGCCGTCAAGCAGGTTCAGGCGGCTGGAGGCCTCCGTTTTGTTGACGATCGTGCTGACAGCACCCGGAATGGCGTTGCTCCGTTCGACATTCATGGCAAGGTCGATGAACCTCATGTCTCCCACGGTCACGACCCGGGGGGTGACCTGGAGGATGATGCCGGCACTGATGAAAGCGTCGGTCACGTTTCCCGCAAAGTCTCTCTGTTTTATCGAGAAGTCCTGTCCGTCCTGGACCCGGCCGGTCGAACCCGAGCGGACCGTAATCTGCGGACGCGCGAGAACCTCGCCCAGGTTGTCGGATTCGAACACATTGATCGCCGTCGTCAGGTCCACGGCCACCTTGTTTCCCGTCGGTGCAGCGGTGATCGACCCGATGGGGGTGCTGACGTTTCCGCCGCCGGTAAATTCCACCCCGAGATTCAAATCGCGTCCCCGGAAAACGGAGAAGCTCACGCCGGCTTCGGAGGCCTTGGTGGTGTTGATGTCGAGAAAGATCGTGGAGATCGTCACCTGGGGAAGTTTCGCCCAGATCTCGCTGGAATCGAAGCGGGCGGGCTGAAATCCCGGCGCTCCCCCGGGCGTGGCCACCGCCTGCTGGCCGCCGGCGGGAGTCTGGACCTTGCCGACATCCTGGAGAGAGACGACCTCGAAGTACTCCGGATTGTCGTTATACCAGAGCTGGTTGCTCCGGAGGATCAGCTCGAAGGCGTCGAGCCAGTACATCGACTCGACGTTGATCCCGATGGTCTTGTCGCTGTTCTTCATCGGCGAAGAATCGACGATGATCTTTCCCGCGAGGCGCTTGCTCATCTCGCTGAGCGACTTCATCGCGTCCGCGTACGAAACGTCCGCTTTCATCGAAACGAGCTCGTCGGGACGGACGGCAGTTTTTCCCTGCTCCACCCTCTTCAGCTGCTGTTCCGTATTTTGGCCGTAGGCGGCACTTCCGAACAGAAGCGCGCATGCCAGAATGCATCCTCGTGTCGTCTGTCTCATGGCTCCCTCTTTCTGATTCGTCGGTCGAACATAATTTTCTTCTCGAGCTTTCGGATGACTCCGCCTTCGTTGAGCGTGAACTCAATCGAGCTCTTCGCAGGGGAGATGCGGCTGACGTATCCTCTCCAGACTTTGTCGCCGATGTGGAGAACGTTCATTTCGCTGTTGAAGAGAACAAAGGCCTTGCCCGGAAGGATCGCCTTTACTTCGCACTTGTCGACATCGATCTGCCCTTCCGGCGCTTCGTTCGAGATCGTCTTCAGGATGAGCGGGCGGAACGGGTCCGAAGGGCTGATCGCCTGCGTCATCGATTTTGCCGCGAGTGATGTTGCCAGTTCGGGGATGTTCTTGACGTAGTACGCATGGAGCTCCATATCGAACGCGATCCATCTTGTCGTTTCTTTCGTATCCGGGTCGATGCCTTCGTTCTGCACGAGCTTGAGCGTCGCGATCTTGTAGAGGCGCCGTCCGTTCTCGAGGAAATAGACGAACCGGTAGAGGTTATCGAACTGCGCTTCCCCCTGCTCGAGCTTGTACGCGTTGTAGCCCCAGACGGACCGGTCGTCGGTCCCGAGAAATTTCATGTCGAACTGCAGGAAGCCCGCGGCGTCGATCCCCCTGCTCATGTATGCGTACGTCTGCGATGAAATATCGGAGCTGGGAATTTCCTTGCTGCGGGAGTCATAGCGGCGGCGCACGTCCTGGAACTGCACGGTCAAAGACTGCACTTCCTCCGTGAGTCCCGGAAGGTCCGCGAGCTGCTTCGTGACGTCCTGCATGTCCTTGGCAATCTTCTTGAGCTGGCGCGGCTGCCAGTAGGAGTAATAGAATGCTCCGGCCGCGGTGAAAACCAGCCAGACGGCGCCAAGAGCGATGCTATTTCGGATCTTAAATGACACGCGATTCTCCGGCCGCTACCTGTGTGCCGCGCCGAACGCGGGCTCGATCATGTCGTTCTTGTCTACGCGCTCGACGACGATGTCGAATTCATAGACGATTTTTTTCCGCACAGTTGTCGTGCGGACTTCCCGGAGCATCGCGCGCTCAAAAATATCCGCGATGCGCGAGATGCGCGTCCGGTAAATGGACCGACCCGAGATCAAAATGTTTTTCGGGTCCTGCTGGTCGGCCTGGATCTGGTAGATCCAGAGCGAGTTCAGGTCTTCCACGCTGTTGCCAAGATAATGAAGGATGCGGCTCCACCGGTCGCCGCCGGGCGCAATCGAATCGTAGGTGGTGATGGCGTTCTTATACCGGTTGATGTCGCTCGTGAGCTGGTTTTTCCGGCTTTTGAGCTCGTCCAACTGGGCGAGCTGGGCTCGCTTTTGCGCAAGCTCGCGGTGGGCCTTTTGAATCTCTCCGGTCCGCGTGAGGATCGATGTGTAGAAAAAGACGATGGAGGCGATGATGGCCGCCGCCGCAAGCCAACCATGCCACGCGAGCTTGAATCGCTTCTGCCCCTCTGTGATCGAGAGAGGGATGAGGTTGGTGTCGTAGAATCCGGGATGCTTCGGGTCGAGCGCCTTCCAAGCAGTTATGAGCGGAATGGCGTATTCTGAAATCGCCTCTCCGACGCCGCCTTCAAAAAGACTGACATCAATCTCGGGAGATTTGAGGTATTCGACCTGCGCGCTCGAGAACTGGGGTCCGATTGCTTCGAGGAGGTTGACCTTCGAACTTTCACCGGCAAGGAGAATCCGGTCGATCCGGGTCAACGCAATGTTGTCCTGCTCCAGTAAAATCCGGCTGTAGATTGTGTTCTCGATGTTGGGCGAGCCGTATCCTTCGCTGATAATCGGGGCAAAATGAAGGAAATTTTCCCCCTTCATGAAAATCACGCGGCAGAAATCGTGTCCGATGTAGACAACAACGGTGACCTCTTCTTCCTGCAATTGGTAGCCGGCGCGTACGAGCTCGATGAGGCCTATGTCCGAGCTGCTGATGAGAGAGACGTTCGGCAGCCGGCCGGCGAGGAACGTGCGAAGCTCCGTCAGGAGGTCGTAGAGGTTGAGGCCATCTTCACGAACAATCGAAAGGAGGCCGCCCGCGGAGGTCGGGATGGAATTGATGGCATCGAGCAGCGGGGGCGAGGTTCGGTTGGCCGCAAGCTCCTCGGAGATTTGTTTCTTAAGCTTGGATCCTTTCAGGTCGAAATTGGTTTCAAACTCCTGGAAGGTGACGGCCGGCTCGGAGAGCGCGTACGAAAAAGAGTACTTCGAGGAGGGAAGGTCGCTGATGAGGCCGAGAAGCACGGAAGAATTGGTGGCCGTTTCTGCCGCTTCGCCTTCCAGGGTTTCGGGGGGTGATGCGAATGCATCTGACGCGGCGACCTCCGGCGTAATGCCTTCTTCCGGCGATGAAACCTGTTTCTCCTCGAATTTCTTTACGAGGGCGGCTTTCTTGAATTCCCGGAGCGTAATCTTCCCCCCTTTGAGCGACAACTGGACAAATTTCAGCTCCAGTCCGTCCGCAAAAAGCGCGACTGCGGTTTTGCCTTGACCTGAGACGTAGGCCATTTAAGGCAGGATCCTCTGATATGACGGGAATTGCGGCTGGGATACTTCGGGAAACGCGTCGGTAGTCATGAAGTCGGCGAGGGCCTCCGGGTTGTTATTCGGCAGGGGTCATCTGGAGGAGCTGCTGCAACCGGCGCTTGTTGTTGGCGTAGTTCATCGCGTTCTCGAGAGAGATCTTCTTGGCAAGATAGAGGCGCTTGAGGTCCTGCTCCATGGTGCACGTCCCGCTGTCGAGCCCCTCGGAGATCATCTGATAGATCTCTCCCGTGTTGTTGTTCTTGATGGCTGCGCGTACCGATGGTGTCCCGAGCATGATCTCCTTCGCCAGGACTCGCTTGCCGTCGAGACTGGGAATGAGCTTCTGCGATATCACGCAGCGCAGTGTTTCACCCAGGCGATTGCGCACCCGCTCCTGCTCGACCGGCGGAGTCTCTCCAATGATCCGGTCGATGCTTTCCACCGCTGAAGCCGTGTGGAGCGTCGAGAAGACTTTGTGGCCCGAATCGGTTATTTCGAGGGCGGTGAGAATGGTTTCAGGGTCGCGCAATTCACCCACCATGATGATATCCGGGTCCTGCCGCAAGGCCTGAATCGCGCCTTCCTTGAAAGATAGAACGTCCCTCCCGACTTCGCGGTGACGAATGATACACTTGTCGGATTTGTGAACGTATTCGATCGGAGACGCGATAATGACGATGTGGCCTTCCACCGTGTGGTTATTGGCGTCGATGATCGCATCGAGCGTGGAGCTTTTGCCGGATCCGGTGATTCCTGTGACGAGGCACAACCCCTCCTTCGTATGAGCGAGACTCACCATCTTTGTGACGTTTTGGTGAAACTCCATCATCTTGTAGGGGCGGACGGTGTTATTGATAGCCCGCATGTTCAAGGCCAGCTGGTCAAGGTCAAAATACGAGTCCGCACGGAATCGCCTGAATTCTCCCCCTTCCATGTTGACCATGTGCGAGAAATCGAGATTCCGGTTCTCGTACAGGAACGAACGCTGTCGGTCCCCGATGATGCTCTGTACGAGGATGTTCATTTCGTCGGGGGAGTACTTCCCGAGGGTCGGGTCGGGCTTCTTTGAGCCGAACACCCGGTACCAGATGTATCCTTGAGATCCGTATCCCCCCATATCGATGTCGGATGCGTTGATGGTGAACATCCGCGTCAGGAAGTAGTTCATCGCCGACAGCAACTTCATCTTTGCCGTCTCGTCCGTCCGCGTCATGATATCCCCAATCATCATCTGGCGCTCGAGCCCGGTCACCGTGCTCGGAAGCGTTGCAGCGGTCTCCTTGAGGATGCGCTGCGCTTCAACAATTACCGGCGCAAGCTCAAGGCCCGCTGTGACGTTTGGCCCTGGCTTCGGAGGAGGAACTGTCGCTTGGAGTGCCATCGTGCAGTCGCCTTATCTACCTGATCGAGTGTAGGTTAGGGGAAAGCTCGAATCAAAGGTAGAGTATAAATAACTCTCACTGAAAAAGCAAATACTTAAAGAAGAGTTTTCAAGCTTCTCTGTAAGTGCATACAAACGAAGACTCATCTCCCGTTTCTCATTTACTCCTGGAAACTGCCGAACCGTCGGTGGAAATGTTGATAACTCATTACCACGCAAAAAAAAGGCGCTCCGAGGAGCGCCTGCTTGTGCCATATCGGCTCTGGCAGCGGTTCTATTCGTCTTCCACCGTGCTGGCGATAACCTCTTCGAGAGCGGTTGACCCCTCCTTCATGCGTTCCATGCCCGACCGACGGAGTGTCCACATTCCGTCCTTGGACGCCTGCTCGCGGATCGCGTTTTCATCGACCTTCTCGCCGGCGTTCAGGATGATGTCCTTGATTGCCTTCGAGAAGTAGAGGGCCTCGTGGATAGCGGCTCTTCCCTTCCACCCGCCGTTGCACTTGTCACAGCCGACGGGCTTGTAGATGGTGTGTTGGGTCAACTCTTCTTCCGTAAATCCAAATTTCAGCAAGTCCGCCCTATCCGTCTCGTCGACCGGCTGCTTGCAGACCTTGCAGAGAGTCCGTATGAGCCGCTGCGCAACGATGATATTGATCGCGTACGCGATGAGGAACGGTTCGATTCCCATTTTGTACAGACGAGCGACGGCGCTTGGCGCATCGTTGGTGTGAAGTGTCGAAAAAACCAGGTGGCCGGTGTTGGCAAGCTTGATGGCCGTTTCCGCCGTCACCTTGTCCCGCATTTCACCGACGAGAACGATGTCGGGATCGTGACGCAGAATTCCGCGGATCGACTGCTCGAACGACATCTTCGGCCCGATCTTCAGCTGACGCGCCCCCTTGATGATGTATTCCACCGGCTCCTCGATCGTCAGCACGTTGACGGTCGGGTCGATGACCTGGTAGAGTGCGGCAATGAGCGTGGTGGATTTTCCGGAACCTGTCGGGCCGGTGAGGATGATGATACCCTGCGGCTTCTGGATGGCCTTGTAGAAGAAACCGCGCGCAGGTCCCTGGAGTCCGAGCTTCTCAAGATCCGTAATGACTTTCCGGTCGTCGAGGACGCGGATAACCACGCTCTCGAACTTGTGTTTGAACTCCGTCGTCACGATCGGCATGATCGAGACGCGGAACCGGAGCTGGTGCCCGTCGATGACGCGTTGAATAAATCCGTCCTGCGACATTTCACGCTCGAACCGGTCGACGTTTTTCGTCCTGTCCTTCACGACCGCCATGACCGCCTCGGGGATCGTATTTTCCTGGCAGTGCCACAGGGTGAGGTTTCCGTCCACCCGGAACATGAAGTTCGTCCTGTTTCCCTCCGCCGCCACAATATGAATATCGCTCACGTCCCTCCGCACGGCCTCGACAATGCAGCCCTCGAAGAGGTTGACCAGCGCGCTCTTGTTGATCTCGGCTTCGAGCGCCTGTTCGTCGACCTGCTCGTCCTCCTTCGATGCACCGTCCTCGACGGTGATCTTGTTGTCTTCGAGAAGCTTCAGAAACTCGTTTTGCGCCGGAGCCACTTTTTCCATCAGGTTTTGCAGCTCCTTCAGCCGCACGTAGCAAATCTCGTACTTCTTGACGTTGAAGCTTCTCGCGACGACCGGCAGATTCCGGTCGGTCGGGTCGGCGGCGATGATGATCAGCTTGTCGGTTTGGCGCTCATCAAACTTGAACGGAAGCATTTTTGCCTGCGTCATCATTTCGCGCTGCTGGTCCGACAGCTGTTCGACGAGCTTCTTGATGAAGATCGTCCGAGTATCGTCCACTTTTTCATCGGCAAGATAGACCTCCCGGAAGGCATACAGATTCGCCACTTCACGAAAGACCGCGTCATGGTCCGCGCCGAATTCCGATACCAGGATCTGGCCCAGATTCTTCCGGTTTTTCTTGTTTTCGTCGGAATCCTTCATCTTCAGTGACTTCTCGAGCGTTTCGAAGTCAATGATCCCTTTCTTGAGAAGCGTATAGCCGATCTTGTCGGTTATATCTATTTCTGGCATATCAGCACCTTATGGGGAGATGGTCTGAATCCGGGCACATCAGAACAGGAAGAAATGGAACGGGAGGATGAAGTGAGGCGCTTCCGGCTTCACCGTTGCCGTCTCGGACGAGACGAGCGTGAGACCCGTGAGCACCAGCATGATGATCATCTGGACGAAAAGCTCGATCGCCTGAATGACGTTCTTCAACCTGTATCCCGATTCTTTCTCGTAATATTCCGCCAGCTGGATGGCGACGTTTTTCACGGTTCCCGTCTCGGCCCCGGAATTAAACCGGGAGATGGCCGTGGCAGTAAACACGCCCGTGGCTTCGAAGGCCTCCGTCAGGCCTTTGCCGCGCTCGAGCATCATCGGGATGGCAACCGTCCGGATTTGATGCTCGAAATATTTGTTCCCGCACGCTTCGGCGGACATCTTGATGACCTCGATATTTTCTCCCGAGCCGCTGTACAGGGCATAAAATACACGGCAGAAAATTTCGATGGTCGTCTTGTGGATCAGCGAACCGATGACCGGGATCTTGAGGATGTACTGGTCACGCAGGAACTGCCCGCGTTCGGTCGACAGGAATCGCGCAACGATTGCCGCCGGGATGGCAAATCCGATGGCAAGATAATACCAATTCCCCGTCAACCAATTGCTGAATTTGAGCGTCGCGGCTGTCATCGGGGGGAGTTTGATCTTGAACTTCACGAACATCTCGGCCGTTGCAGGGAAGATGTACGCAACATAAAAGAGGACGGCAAGCGCCAGGACGAACATCGTTACGAGAGGCATGACGAGCGCGCTCTTCAGGCTCTTCTTGAACTCCGCGTTGCGCTCCAGAAACTTTGCCGTGCTTTCGTAGATCTCAACCATGTTACCGCTCTTGGATGCGAGCCCCAGCATGTTCGCTGTGAATTTTCCCAGCACCACGGCCTGCTTGATAAAAACCTTTTCGCTGTCCTTACCCTGCTTCAGTTCGAGGTTGATTTCCTTGATCGCATCACGCAGAGCCGGATTCGGGATGTCGCCTATCAGCAGCGTCATCACTTCGTTGAACGGAAGTTTTTGCCGCATGAGGTCGGTGCTGACACGGACGAACGAAATGACGTCGATCGCAGGCGCCGGCTTTTGCTTGTTCCCAAAAAGCTTTCGCCGGACATAAACGACTTTGTACCCCAT
>DATJYV010000083.1:0-6386 GCA_035499415.1 Bacteroidota bacterium | reverse complement strand
GAAGGAACCCGGCGGCTGGTGCGGGCAGCGATCCGGTATGCGCTCGAGAACGGAAGGAAGTCCGTGACGCTCGTCCACAAGGGGAACATCATGAAATTCACGGAAGGGGGATTCCGCGACTGGGGATACGAGCTTGCGCGCGCGGAATTTCAGGGAACGCCGCTCGACGGAGGGCCGTGGGTCAAACTCCCGGCCGGGGTCGTCGTGAAAGACGTGATCGCCGACGCATTCCTTCAGCAGATCCTGACCCGGCCCGCCGAGTACGACGTCATTGCGACTCTGAATCTGAACGGCGACTATGTTTCCGACGCCCTCGCGGCCCAGGTCGGAGGGATCGGAATTGCCCCCGGGGGAAACATCAATTACGAAAACGGATTCGCGGTGTTCGAAGCAACTCACGGGACGGCGCCGAAGTACGCAGGGCAGGACAAGGTCAATCCCGGATCGTTGATTCTCTCGGGCGAGATGATGTTGAGGTATATGGGATGGAAGGAAGCCGCGGACTTGATCATCCGGGGGCTCGAGCAAACGATCAAGTCAAAAGTTGTAACGTATGACTTCGCGCGCCTGATGGAAGGCGCAAAGGAAGTGAAGTGCTCTGAATTCGGCGAAGCGATTGTAAAGAATATGTAAGCAGAGGTTCAGGTTGAGGACAAGTCTGGAAGCCACCTCAAAGATGGAAAACGTCATTTGTACTTGCCTGCCTTGTGCATCGAGACGGGATTCAGCATCTGATCTCCTGCGCAAATGAGAGCCTGAGACTCAGCCAGAGGTTCCCGCCCCTGCCTGTCCGGCTGGCGGGGATGCGCCGGTTGCCTCTCACTATGTACGGTATTCGGTTTATTCCCCCATCCCTCTTCGCCGCCCCGGATTTTAGGCGCTTCGCTCCGCTTGCCTTGTCTCATACTTCGGGCTGCGGACTTCTGACTTCTGGATTCTTCTCCTCACCTTCGCCCCAGTTTTTCCGCGCAATTCAGTAGTGTCCTCAATTCAGCGGGCTCCAACGCATTAAGGAAGCGTCATGCTGAACTCGTTTCAGCATCTGACGTTCACAGACCCCGAACCTCAGCCAGAGGCTGATGGCCTTCGGCCCAAAGTTCGGGGTGACGGTTGCTTGGAAATAGGACACTACCCGCAATTCGCCGTTCTTGAATTCTGCTCCAAATTTCGGTATGTTTTCTATCGAACATGCCCGAAACCCCCGCCCCCAATATTGCTCCGTCGAAGGAACTCGATAAAGATGTCCTCATCCAGGAACCGGTTCGCGTAATCCTGTTCAACGACCAGGAGCACACGTTCGACGAAGTTATCGCGCAGATCATCAAGGCAATACGATGCGACTCCGCGAAAGCAGAGGCGCTGACGTGGGAAGTCCACAATTCCGGAAAAGCGAACGTCTTCGAAGGACCGATGGACGAGTGCCTCCAGGTTTCCCGCACCCTCGAAGAGATTGCCCTCCATACGCAAATCGAGGTTTAGAACATCTCGCGCATTGAGACGATGACATCTGCCGAGGTCAGACGCAGTTTTTTGTCTTTTTTCGAAGAGCGCGGACACACCGTCGTCCCCAGCGCTTCGGTCATTCCGTTCGACGACCCCACCCTGCTCTTTACGAACGCCGGCATGAATCAGTTCAAGGACGTATTCCTCGGAATCGGAACGCGCTCCTACACCCGCGCCGTCGACACGCAGAAATGCATCCGTGTCAGCGGCAAGCATAACGACCTCGAGGAAGTGGGACGTGACACGTACCACCACACATTTTTCGAGATGCTGGGAAACTGGTCGTTCGGCGACTATTATAAGAAAGAGGCGATCGGCTGGGCCTGGGAGCTTCTGACCAAGGAATGGGGAATTCCAAAGAACCGGCTCTGGGCTACCGTCTATCGGGACGACGATGAAGCGGAGTCATTGTGGAAGAAGATGACGGACATCGACCCGAGCCATGTCCTGCGATTCGGGGAGAAGGATAATTTCTGGGAGATGGGCGAGACCGGACCGTGCGGACCTTGCTCCGAAATCCACCTCGACCGAACATCGTTGGGGAATGCAACTGCCGACATGGTGAACGCCGGGATCGCCGACGTCATGGAGGTCTGGAACCTCGTGTTCATTCAATATAATCGGGACGCCCGAAAGCAACTCACGCCGCTTCCGTCCAGGCACGTCGATACCGGAATGGGGTTCGAGCGAATCTGTGCCGCCCTCCAGGGCAAGCATTCCAACTACGACACGGACGTCTTCACGCCGATCATCCGCCAACTCGAAGATCTCTCAGGCCGGAGATACGGCGGGAGGGTCGATCAAGGAATGGAAGTTCAACACTCCGAATCAGACACGGCATTTCGCGTCATCGCAGACCATATTCGTGCATTGACGTTCGCGATTGCAGACGGGACGCTTCCCTCAAACGAGGGACGCGGATACGTTCTAAGGCGTATCCTCCGGCGGGCAGCACGGTTCGGCAGGAACCTCGACCTCCACGAGCCCTTCATCTATCGGCTTGTGTCCTCCATCGTCGATACGATGGGAGAGAGCTTTCCGGAACTTTCGCAGAAGCAGGACGGAGTCGAGCGGGTGATCCACGGCGAAGAAGAAGCATTTAACGCCACGCTCGACCGGGGACTTCAGATATTCGGCGAGGTTGCCGGCAAGACATCGACCGCAAGCGACAAGACGATCCAGGCGGCGGATGCCTTTCGGCTGTACGACACCTTCGGATTTCCTCTCGACCTCACCGCACTTCTCGCCAAGGAACGCGGCCTGCGCGTCGACGAGCACGGGTTTGACGAACTGATGGAAAAACAGAAAGTCCGGTCGCGCGAGCACCGCAAGGCCGTCGATGAGCCGGAGGTCTCGGTCGGGCTGGAGCGATTCGATTTCAAGTCGCTCGACGAGCTTCGAACGGACTTCGTCGGTTACGAAGCCGACGACCTGCAAATGCGGGCGGAAGTCAAATTCTGCGCCGTGGGCAACCATTATCACGCCGTCGTCCTGGACCGCACTCCGTTTTACGTGGAATCGGGAGGGCAAGTCGACGACCTCGGTCAGCTGTTCTACAAGAGCAGGGCGATGGAGGTTGCCGATGTGGAGCGGCGCGGCACGGCGGTCATACATTATGTGCGGAATATGCCGCCGTTCGAGGGGGTCGAGCCGGGAGCGGACATCGTCGCGTCCGTCGCCGTGGCCCGACGCATCGCGATCATGCGGAATCACACAGCAACCCACATCGTGCACGAGGCATTGCGCCGCGTCCTCGGTTCGCACGCACACCAACAGGGCTCTCTCGTCGCGCCCGACCACCTTCGGTTCGACTTCAACCACTTCGAGCGGGTCACGACCGACCAGCTCCGCGCGATCGAAGAGATGGTCAACCAGAAGATTCAGGATAACATCACGGTGGTTGCGCTGAACGACCCGAAGGAATGGGTGACGATTGAGGCCGCAAGGAAGCGGTGGCCAAACGTGAAGATGTTCTTCGGTGAGAAGTACGGGTCGAAGGTCCGGGTTGTCGAGATCGACCCCTCCTTCTCGGTGGAGCTGTGCGGCGGGACGCATGTCAAGCGCACGGCCGACATCGGTTACTTCAAGTTCCGGTCGGAAGGGAGCGTGGCGAGCGGCATCCGGCGCATCGAGGCCGTGACGGGGGAAAGGGCGGTGGCATTACTCGGTATCTGGAACCTCGACCTCGTCGAAAAGATAGGACACGGCCGCACTCTCGCGGGCGAAGTGAAGAACCTCCTCGATTCGGCGGATGATGCAGCCGCGACGAGCAACGCGAGCCGGAAGCAGTTGGACAAAGAGTTGGGGGTATTCGAGCAAGTCCAACGCTCAATTCGCGGGGAGAAGCCGGCGCTGGTCGAGATGCTGGCCAGACGATTCGACGAGCAATCGGAGAGAACGAGAGCTGTGGAAGGGGCGGTTCTGACGCTGTCAGAGCTGAAGAAGTCGTTGATGAAGCAGGCGGACAGGGGACGTCTCAGATCGCTGACAAAAGACGTCGAGGAGCTTGCGCGTTCGGGCGTCGCCGTAAACGGATTCCGCGTCGTGTCTCAGAAGGTGGGGGCGGCATCCCTCGACGAGCTGAAAGCGCTCGGCGATTCGCTCCGGTCGAAGCTGGGAAGCGGCGTCGGCCTCCTCGCTGCGGTGATCGATGAAAAAGTCTCCCTCGTGTGCGTCGTGACCGATGATCTTGTATCCTCAAAAAAAATCGAAGCGGGGAGGGTTGTGAGCGCCGTTGCGAAAATCCTCGGTGGAGGCGGAGGAGGCAAGCCGCACATGGCCACCGCGGGAGCGAAGAACGCCGCAAAACTCGACGAGGCAATCTCGCAGACGATGCACATCGTGAAATCTCTTCTCCATCCGTAGACCCATGCGCATACTCGAACGATTGCTGGATGTGAAACGGAATCGCGGAGCGGGATACCTTCTTCTCCTGGACCCCGACAAGGTCGATGCCGCAACTCTTCCAAAGTTCGTCCGCGAAGCCACCGAAGCCGGCGTCGACGGGCTCCTCGTCGGCGGCAGTCTGATGTCGACAAACGAATTCGATGCCGTTCTCCAGACGGTCAAGCAGAATACGTCGCTCCCCGTGCTGATCTTTCCCGGAAGCTTGTTTCAGGTTTCTTCCATCGCGGACGCCATCCTCTTCCTCGTCCTGGTGAGCGGAAGGAACCCCGAACATCTGATCGGCAACCAGGTCATCGCCGCGCCCATCATCCGAAAAATGGGGCTCGAGGCGATCTCCACCGCTTACATGCTGATCGAGTCGGGGCGGACGACATCGGCCGAGTTCATGAGCGGTACGAAGCCCATTCCGCGCGGCAAACCGGACATCGCTCTTGCCCACGCCCTGGCGGCGGAAATAATCGGCATGAAGCTTCTGTACCTCGACGCCGGAAGCGGTGCCGAGATGCAGGTGCCTGACGAGATGGTTGCAAGAATCACGTCGCATTGCAGCATCCCGCTTGTTGTCGGAGGCGGAATCCGAACTCCCAAAGATGCCCGGAAGAAGGTGGAGGCGGGCGCATCGTTTGTCGTGACAGGGACCATCGTCGAAAAAGACGGCAACATCGGGCTCATACGGGAATTCGCAGAAGCCGTGCATGGCGGCGTCCGCGTAAGACCTGCGTAAGGAAAAATCGGAGTTTCATCAGTGATCTCCGGTCATTGGTTCATTTTGTGATTTAATGACTGGGATGAGAAATCTTGTGTTCGTCGAATCATCCGTTTGAGTGAACTGTCGTTGGATTTGTAGAATAGGTTTCGAGGATGCATCTGTCCTTCTTGATCCGGGAAGATTTCCGGAATTGCGCAATGAATAAATTCCCAATTTACCCAAACAGTCGCCCCGCCCTGGCCACGCCATGCCGCATCTTCCCATGACGCTCCTGTATCGCGAGAAGTTCATCAAGGATTCGCTCCGTGAGAGCGCCGACCTCAAGATGAAGATTGCGGAGCAGCTGCCTTCGGCAATATCGAAAGCAATTGACATCGTCATCGCCGCGTACAAAGGAAGGAAGAAAGTGCTCTTTTGCGGGAACGGCGGAAGCGCCGCGGACGCACAGCACCTCGCGACAGAAATGGTGATTCGACTGAGCCCGGACCTGAAACGCCCCGGCCTGCCCGCGATCGCCCTGACGACCGACTCTTCCACGCTGACGGCGGGCGCAAACGACATCGGCTACGACAATGTGTTCGCGCGATCCGTCGAGGCCCTCGGTTCCGAAGGGGACGTGCTCATCGGAATCTCGACAAGCGGAAACTCGGAAAGCGTCAACCGCGCATTCAGGAAGGCGCGCGAGATGAAGCTGACGACAATCGGACTCCTCGGCAGGGATGGGGGGTCATCCAAGGACCTTGTCGACCTGGCGATCGTCGTCCCCTCCGACGATACACAGAGAATCCAGGAAAGTCACATCACCATCGGTCATATTGTTTTCCAGGAAGTCGAACAGGAGATGTTCGGTTAGTTTCGCCCAACGGCAGATTTTCTGTTTCATTCCCCGTTGTCTCCGAACGACTCCCCCCTTGTCCTCTCTGTTGATTCCGGAGTTCTGATGTCCGCGTCATATTCCCAGCCGCGCAAGGATTTTCTTATCCCGCTCCTGGCGGTCGTTTCGGATGCCGTGATGATCGAGGCGTCCTTTCTGTTTTCCTATTGGCTCCGGTTTTATTCTCCGTTCGCCGCGTATATTCCCGTGACGAAGGGTTTTCCGGATCTGTCGTCCTACGTCGAAGGGTCCTTCGTCGTCATCCCGGCCTGGCTCCTGCTGTTCAACTCCCGCGGAATGTACGGATCCCGCCGCATCATCTATTTTTCCGACGAGTTCTTCGCCATCATCCGGCTGGTATTCTTCGGCCTTCTCATGGTGATGGCGGGAGCA
>DATJYV010000082.1:0-3575 GCA_035499415.1 Bacteroidota bacterium | reverse complement strand
GCAAGGCGGGACCATAGCGTTCCTTGGACTCGTATAAAGGAACGAGCGCAGTGAGCGCATTCGCGTTGTCCGGATCTTCCCGGAGAGCTTCAAGCAATTCTCCGATGGCGTCCTCACTCGCCCCAATCTTCAGATACACGCCGGCGAGTTCCAATCGACATCGCGCCCGCTCAGCGGACGATCGCGCACGCTTCAGCGTTTCCGAGAGCCGGAAGATTTCTGCCAGCCCCCGCACAAGAACGTTTACAGAATCCATCCGGCGGCACGCCTGCATGTCCTGGCGTGATCCCAGCGAATCCCCGGAGCGAAGACGGAACAGCGATCGGAGAATGAGCGATGGGAAATAGGACGGCAATGATACGAGAGAGCTGTCGAGCATCGCGAGCGCTCTTCGCGTATAGCCCAGCTCCCAATAATTGATGCCCACGACCTGGAAGCGATCCGCCCGTTCCTGCGCCAGGCTCGAACTCTCGGCCCGTGTCAGGCGCGCGATGATCTCCTGGTGATACCATGCAAGCTGGACGAACGAGCCGGCCTGCGCGACAGAGCGAAACGCGCGAAAAGTCCGGTCGGCTCCTTCGAGGTCGCCGGCAAATTCCTTTGCGACCCCGATCTCGAAGATGACCGAGCCGTAGGGTCCGATCCGCGTTGCGAGAGCGGTCATGAGAGACTCCGCCTGCACCGGCGATCCCGATTCGAGATTCACGAGCCCCTCACGGAAATCGGAGCGAACGCGCTCCTCCGGCGATAAGGTCGGCACCGGGGGTTGGAATGCCGAGCCGGGCTCGCGTGGTGCATGGACGTTGGATGCGACTTCGATAACCTCAACACTGCCGACGCGGTAGACGGTGTTGAATGAAAATTTCCGGGACCGATCCATGAGCGGTTCGTACTCCCGCAATCCTGCCCGCGTGGAGAGCGAGACGATGTACCGAATGTCATAATCCCTGAGGTCGTGCTCAAAATTTTCGAGCGTGGCCTCCGGCTCAAGGTCGAGGACCGTGCGGCCTTCCAGCCAGAAGGCGAGCTCCTTCCACCGGCTCATGACCACGGCGCGCGCATCCGACCTGCTTGCGATCCATCTTCCTGCCGGAGCGAACACTTTCGTAAACTGTTCGGGGTACTGCTGTTCGGTCCGGATGCGGGCGGCGAATTCGGCCGGTGACCGTGCGAATCCGTAACTGTTGCGCACAAAACTTTCGAGCCACGCGACGTTCGGGACGAGACAAACAACCATCAATCCCCCCATCAACCACGCAACCGGCCTGCGGGAGAATCGCGACAAGAGGTCGTCGGCCGCCAGACAGGCCAGGAGCAGTACCGGAAGGAGAAGTGGAAACACGAAGCGGACATCGTTGATCGGATACAGAAGGATCGGCCCGAGATAGCACAGTACCGCAATCGTCACCGTGCGAAGGAATGCGGGGCTCCGGCGTGAAACCCACAGACCGTAGAGGACGAGCCCGACCGGGACGACCACCATGATGTACTGAAGGACCGGAAGCATGGTCAGGACGGAAGCCACCAGAGGGTCCGCAGGAGAGATGAGCGAATGCGATCGGCGTGTGTAGTCGGGAAAGAATACGAGCCGGAGGAGTTCTCCTCCGTAGACGGTGCTGTTCGAGATGAATCGCTGGAGGAATTCGGCAAGAAGCGAGGACTGATTCGGCGTATAAAGATGCGAAAGAAAGACTTTCGAATTTCTCATCGGCGGATGTTCGATGCCGGCCACGATCACCTCGTTCCGCAGGTACCAGGCGAGGTAGAACGAGAGAGACCCGGCGAGCACAAAGGCGACATCCCGGAATCTTCTCCGCATCACGAGCAATGCGCACGCGGCGAGGATGAGCGTGAGCCCAACCTCCCGCATAAAGAAACCGACGATGACAACCGCCAGGAGAGCGGAAGGAAATTCGGAAGAGCCCGGAGGGTCTCCGGCCTCCTTCTCGGCAAACAGGAGAAAGAAGAGAAAACAGAGCGCGAAGGGAGCGTCCGACAGAATCTGCGTCGAATAGATTGCGAGGAGTGGATTACAAGCCAGTACGGCCGTCCCGGCAAGTGCGACGGCTGCCGAGACCTTTTTGTGAGCCCAGCGGTAAAAAAACGGAAGAAGCGCGGCACCAAACAGGAGGGTGATAAATTTCGCCGCGACGACCCCGGGGGGGAACAGTGCCGCAGCGGGCGCAAGGAGGATGGGATAGAGAGGGGCGTGGATCACGTATCGGGCCGGCTCCGGCGTTGTGAGGTCGATGAATCCCCTGAGTGCAGCAAGAGAATTGGCCCAGCTCAGATACCGTGCGCTGTCGGGTGTATAGAGGATCATGGTATTGAGCGAAAGGAGACCGCCGGCAAAAAAAATGCCGCAGAGCGCTGCGAGGAGGATGCGCGAACGGACGGACGACATGGAAAGCGTGAGAGAGATTCCGGAGGCGTTTCTACGGCGGGGCGGCTGGAAAAACACTCTCAGGCCGGCGGCGCCCCGGGCTCAATCAATCTTCCGGTTTCGATGAAATCGAGAAAACGGAATAGCGGGGCGGAGGCATCGGTGTGTCTTTGACGGAATGCCAGATTACCTCGTTGAAGATGCGGTCCGGGACTGCGTCTTCTCTCGAGAAATTCATTTTTTCCATCAGGTTCTGGCCGTACGAGCCATTGTTGTTCTGCGTCGACATATTGTAGCGCGAGGGGACGCAGTGGTACGCCGCGGTATCGATGGATGAAGTGAATGCACGAAACATGGGCGTCGCCGCGGCATCGAACTGGCTCATCGGGGGCAATCCCAGAATCAATTCCATCGTCCGGAGCATCGATGATGTCGTGTAAAGCGTGTGGTCGACGAAGTGCCGTTTCACGTATGGGCCGAACGCCATCGCCACGGTCCTGTGTGCATCCACGTGGTCGGGGCCATCCTGCGCATCGTCTTCGATGACGAAGACCGCCGACTCGGACCAATACTTGCTGCGTGAGAGGCGCGCGACGAAAGAACCAAGCGCCGTATCGTTCTGTGCGACATATGCCCGCGGGGTAAGCGAACGGCGATGCGTTCCCTGTGTGTGGTCGTTGGGGAGCCGCAGGATGTTGAAGCGCGGCAGTCCCCCGTTCTGTTCGAACTGCGTCAGTTCCCGGTCCCATTCCTTGTACCGGTCGACATCGGAGTAGCTGAGATCCCACCCGCGGTATCGGGGGTCAAAGTGATCGACGAGCCCCTTGGCAAACGGTTCGGGAGACTCAACTTGGTTGCTGTCCAGCTCGATGTATTCACCGTAGCTCCTGTAAGAAAGATTCGCGCGCGCACAGGCGTCCCAAATATACCCTGCGTGCGGGACGACGGTCGCATTCCCCGCTTCGAAATCGTACTCCCCGCCGCGGCCCCCGTACACACTCGGCCATAATTTTTCCACGTAGTCGGTCGCATACGCCGCCGTGCTCCAATTGTGTCCGTCGGCGCTCACTTCGGCGTCGACGTAGAAATTGTCGAACAGCGTGAAATCCCTGACGAGCGCGTGGTGGTTCGGCGTGATATTTTCTCCGAAGATGCAGATCGCCGAATCTCCGTTCCCTTCCGGCATGTCTCC
>DATJYV010000081.1:0-2575 GCA_035499415.1 Bacteroidota bacterium | reverse complement strand
CGGCGCGGTGGAATCAGGTCCTCGAAAAGGATTTGAAGGGAGTCAATGACCTGCTCCAAAAAGCCGGATTGGGGGTGATTTCCCCGGGCCGCGAAAAGAGTCAGGAAGGCAAGCAGAACAGGAACAAAGATGAAGATTGATTCTCACGCGATAAATGCGTAAACATTCTGCCGGATCGCACAAAATGACACGCACCCTTCCCCGGGCAATCTGCACCGCTGAGTTGCGCAATCGCTGTCTCTCTCCCAATCAACGCATCACCAACCACGTGTCACACACAACATCCTGGAGGACTTCATGAACAAGAAATTGTTGATGGGGTTTATCGCGGCGTTTGTGGTGTCGGAGATTCTCATGTACATCGTCAATGTCGTGATCCTGGGGCCGACGTACGCCATGATACATGTCTGGCGGACCGACATGCAATCGAAAGTCTGGATTTATCACCTCATCAATCTCATCGGCTCCTTCTTCTTCGCGTTCATTTTCTCCGAAGGACGGGAGGGAAAAGGCGTCATGGAGGGGGTCCGGTACGGTTTGTACATCGGTATCTGGCTGAGCGTGGGCATGGCGTACGGTTCGTATGCCATGATCGATATTCCGTACTCCCTCGCGTTGCAGTGGTTCATTTACGGCGTGATCCAGTACGTGATCACGGGAGCGGTGGTTGCATACGTGTTCGACATGGGCTCGAAACCGGCTTCGTAGACGCGTCCACCGAATCAACGATTGCAAACGCCCGGGCATCATCGCCGGGCGTTGTTGTTTTCTGCGGCGTCAGGCCGAAGGGGCCATCGATTCTCCTTCAATAATTCCCTCGACCGCGCGTAGACGTAGCCCACCGTCAGGAGCGTCATCGTCCCCCCAAACAAAACGGACGGAATCGTGCCCATGATTCTCGCCGCGACCCCGGACTCAAAAGCCCCCAGCTCGTTCGATGAGCTGATGAATATCCCGTTCACCGCCATCACCCGTCCACGCATCTCGTCGGGCGTCAGCAACTGAAGGAGCGTCGAGCGGATCACGACGCTCACGCTGTCGAACGCGCCGCTCATGAACAGGGCGAGGGACGCGAGCCACATCCAGGGCGAGAGGGCAAAAATCAATATCGAAACTCCAAACGCTCCGACCGAGACGAGAAGATTTCTCCAGGCGTGGTCTATGACCGAGACCCGGGCCAGAAACAGAAGCGTGACGACAGCCCCCACCGAAGGGGCGGCACGGAGCAGCCCGAGCCCCTGCGCTCCGACATGGAGAATGTCGACCGCAAAGATGGGGAGAATGGCCATCACGCCGCCGAACAGGACGGAAAAGAGGTCGAGCGAAATCGCGTAGAGGATGATTTTGGTGTGAGTGACGAATCCGATTCCCTCCTTCATACTTTTCAAGAGGTTGGAGGGTGGGGCTTGCGGTTGAATCTGTTGCTCCTTCATCCGTGCGAAGAGGGCAAGGCCGAGTCCAATCAGGAGGACGACGATCGCCAGGGTGTTTGCGAACCCCGCCCACGAGTAGAAGAATCCGCCGAGCGCCGGGCCGACGATCGACCCTGCTTGCCAGGATGAGCTGCTCCATGTGGACGAATTTTCGTAGGCGGCGACGGGGACGAGATGGGCGCGCAGAGCATAGGCGGCGGGAGAATAAAAAGCGCGATTGATGCCGATGAGGAAGATGACGGCGTAGATCGCCACGATGAGCGTTACGGAATGACCAGAGCCCGTGAACTGAGCGAAGAGGCACAGAGCGAGCGAACAAAGAAGCACGCAGCCGACGGAGACGATGATGATCCGCCGCTTGCTCAAACGGTCGGCGACGTGTCCGCCGTACAGAGAAAGTCCGATGAACGGAACCGCCTCCACAAGTCCCGTGAGGCCCAGCGCCAGCGCATCGTGCGTCAGCTGGTAGAGTTCGTAGCCGACCGCGACTTCCTGGATGAGCTGCGCAATGGAAAGCAGAAGAGACGCAAGCAGATACCGGCGGAAATCCGGGTAGCGGAATGCAAGGTACGGGTCGCGTGTCCCGGAGAATTGTGTCCGCGCAGAAACGGCGTTCTGGTTCGAATCCATGGCTCAGCCGGCCGCCGGAATTGCATCGGCAGCCCGGTTTCCGCTCATCACCGCTCCCTCGATCGTCGCGGGCAGTCCCGTCTGCGTCCAGTCACCGGCCAGGAAGAAATTTTCGATCGGCGTCTTCAACCCCGGCCGGAACTCTTCGACTCCCGGTCTTGGCGAGAACGTCGCCCGTTTCTCACGGACGACGAGAGAGTGCATGATTCGCGAACGCCGCACCCCTGGAAGGACGGCTTCAATCTCCTGTCGGGCGATGTCGGCCAATCGTTCGTTTGTCATCGCGACTAAATCGCGGGCTCCGCTGATGACAACTGATAGATATTGCGGAAAACGTGCGCGCCTACCGGAGCCGACGAGACGGCTCTTGTTAAAGACCCATTGCACGCGCGAATCCAGCAGTGCGGCGAACTCGAGGTCGAATACCGGCCGGTCGAACCAGAGGTTGATCGTGAGGATCGGAGAAGACTCAAAACGGCGGGTATGCGGGAACACGCGGGACGCCGCCGATG
>DATJYV010000080.1:0-9089 GCA_035499415.1 Bacteroidota bacterium | reverse complement strand
GACGCAGGAAAACATCAGGCTGTTCGGCCTCACGGAGCCCCAGTTCGGCGCCCTCGAATGCCTCGGCCATCTCGGCCCGATGACCATCGGCGAATTGTGCCGCAAACAGCTTGTGAGCGGCGGCAATATGACGGTCGTCGTCGATAATCTCGAGAAGGAAAAGCTGGTCGAGCGTGTGCGTCCGAAGAGCGACCGGCGCGTTGTCAGGGTCCGCCTCACGGCACGCGGGCAAAAGCTGTTCGAGGAAATCTTCCCGAAGCACGCCGAATTTGTCGCGGACCTCGCCTCGGTGCTGACTCCCAAAGAGCAGAAAACACTCGGAGGTTTGGCCAGGAAGCTCGGAAGGAAGATCCAGAAGCGGAAATAAAACTCCGGTTCGGCCCGCGACCGGTGAACACGGTTAATGAGAAAGTGACAAAACCAAATGGCAGAAAAAATTGATGTGGTCGGCATTTCCGGAAGCCTTCGCGCCAAATCGCTCAACACGGCGCTCCTGCGAATCGCGCAAACCCAGCTCCCGGCGAACATGACGTTGGAAATTACAGACATCGGCGGAGTGCCGCTCTTCAATCAGGACCTTGAAAGCAACCTTCCCGAATCGGTGGTGACGCTGAAACGAAAGATCCGCGAAGCAGACGGGCTCTTGATCGCGACCCCGGAGTACAATTTCTCCATCCCCGGCGTTTTGAAGAATGCCATCGACTGGGTATCGCGCCCTGTCAAAGAAAGTGCGCTGGATGGAAAACCGGTTGCACTCATCGGTGCTGCGGGCATTTCGGGAACAATCCGGGCACAAATGCACTTCCACAACATTGCGATGTTTACCAACATGCGCCTGCTTCCGAGGCCTCAGCTTTATGTCCAACAGGCATTCCAGAAATTTGACGCCGAAGGCAACCTTACGGATGCCGCGACGAAGGAAAAACTCGGACAGCTCCTCGTGGCGTTTGCCGAATGGATCGTGCGGTGGAAATCATGACTTCGCCTTCAGTGAAGGAATCGGTCGGAAGGGAATCGAGCCGTGGCTTCACAATGCCGGCGGATGCGGGCATTGCCTTCGTCGAGCTTCGCGTCCGCGACCTAGGGCGCATGCTTACATTTTACCGGGACGCTCTGGGATTGACCGAGACAAAGCAAACCACCTCCGGTTCGGAACTGGCGGCCGCAGGTGGGGGCGAGACGATTGTCCGATTGTTTGAAGACAGGAATGCAGAGCCCCGGGCCAGTCGCACGACGGGATTGTTTCATACCGCGATACGCTTTCCGGGCCGTGTTGCGCTGGCGCAAATTTTCCGACGCCTCGCCTCTCTCGACATAGCATTTCAGGGATTTGCCGACCACGGGGTGAGTGAAGCGTTGTATCTTGCGGACCCCGAGGGAAATGGTCTCGAACTGTATGCCGACCGGCCGCGGAATCAATGGAAGCTTTCAGACGGGACCATCCAGATGGGAACCTGGGCGCTCGACGTCGACGCGCTTTTAGCGCTTGGGTCTTCGGACCGGTGGAGCGGAGTCGATTCCCGAACCGACATCGGCCACATCCATCTCAACGTTTCCGACCTTGCCGCCGCCGAGGCGTTCTACTCTGACCTGCTCGGGTTTGACGTCATGGTCCGGACTTATCCCGGCGCGCTGTTTGTCTCGGCCGGCGGCTATCATCACCATATCGGCCTGAACATTTGGGCCGGTCGAGGGGCATCCCGTCCGCCCGAACACTCGACGGGCCTTATGAGCTACGGCATCCATGCGGGACCGCAGGATCTGTTGTCATCGCTAAAACAAACGCTCGACAGGAAGGGTATTTCCTTCACGGTCGGGGATCATCAACTCACTCTCACCGATCAGGATGGAATAAGAATTCATCTGCTCGAATCTGGCGGAGTGTCATCATCAACAGGAGGGAAGATATGAAGCGGTTTACGGCGGTATTCTTTGGTCTTGTTCTGCTTTCGGCGTCGGCGGTTTCTCAAACCGGCGGCTGGATGCTCGACAAGGCTCATTCAAAGGTAACCTTTGGCGTCAAGCACATGGTCATCTCGGAAGTCGAGGGATCGTTCGGTGATTTTGATATCGCCGTCAACGCATCGAAGCCCGACTTCACCGACGGCACTGTCGACGGTTCGATCAAGGTCGCCAGCATCAACACGGAAAACGCCGGCAGGGACCGGCATCTCAAGAGTGACGATTTTTTCAATGCGGATCTTTATCCCGAAATCGTTTTTAAAGGCACGTCGGTCGAGAAAACTGCCGATGGGAAGTACAAAATCAAGGGCAACCTGACGATTCGGGATGTGACAAAGCCGGTGACGTTCGACGCCGAGTTCAACGGCACGCTGCAAACGAGCCGCGGCACCCTCTCGGCCTGGAAAGCCACTCTCGCACTGAATCGGTTCGATTACGGACTCAAATGGAACAAGACGATTGAAACCGGCGGGTTTGTTGTGGGTGAGACGGTGACGATAACGCTGCTGCTGGAGTTCAACAAGGAGAATACGTGAAGGAGCCGGGAGTCAGAAGTCAGAGGTCAGAACCCAGAAGTTAGAAGTCAACTGTTAACTCGTCACTCCTCCCCATGGTCCGCGGCGCTCAGATCAGGATTCGAGAGGTAATGGAAAAGCTGCCGGGCATCGCAATCGCGCCTCATCGGTTCGGGGGGATAGAATTTTTGCTTGGAAAACGGGAGGTCGGTCATCTTCACGGGGACGAATTGATCGATATCCCGTTTCCGATGAACGTGAGGAATGATCTTGTCGCTGCGAACAAAGCATCCCCCCACCACATTCTTCCGAAAAGCGGGTGGGTCAGCATCTTTCTGCGGAGTTCTCAGGACGTCGATCGTGGGATTGAGCTGCTGAAACTCTCGTTTGAGCTTGCGCGATCGCGGAAAGCCGGACCGTCTTCAGAAATCACGGGGAGGACCGGCGCCAGCCGATGATTCCCACTCCTGCGACGGTTTGAGAGGGTGATGGGCTTCATCGTGGGATTCCTCCGGTTCGAGATGTGTCGTGACCACCGCCGGCAGGTCGACGCCCGCCTTGATCGCCGATTCGATTTCCGTCGCCCTCCAGTGCGCATCTTCGATTACCGTTCCCTGCGGGAAAAGGAGATGGACCTCAACCCAGAGCGTATTCCCACTGCACCGATGGCGGAGCTCGTGGTATCGGAGCCCGTTCGCGCGCGTGTACTCGTTGAGGATTGAATGCAGCGCTTTTCCGACCTTCGGGTCCCCCTCATCCATCAATCCCCCAACTGATTGCCGCACAAGTTTTCCCCCGGACCAGAGAATATTCAGCGCAACAAGGATCGCGACGATCGGATCGAACGGGAGCCATCGCGTGCTGAGCGTCAACACGAGGCCGGTGACGACGCCGAAGCTGGTTAATGAATCCGTGAGGACATGCTTGGCGTCGGCGGTGAGTATCAACGAACCGTGGCGCTTTCCTGTCCAGAAGAGATACCCGCCGAGAGCCGCGTTGATCAGCCCGGCGGCCACCACAAACAGCGCGCCCGTACCGAGATTCTGCAGTTCGAGGCCCTGGAGCCATTTTTCCACCGCCTCATAAATGATGTAAAGACCGGCGACAACGATCATTCCCCCCTCAATCCCCGCGGAAAAAAAACTGATGCGGTCGTGTCCGTACGGATGACTCTCGTCCGGCGGCTTGATGCTCAGCGAGAGACTGAACGCCGCAAACGCAACCGCCAGCGTATGGACGACGGATTCGGCGGCATCAGACAAAATGGCGGCCGACCCCGTGATGCGATACGCATACACCTTCCCCACGAGCATCGCGACGCCGACGCCCAGAGAGATACGGATTGCAAGAAGCTGTGCGCCTCTTCCGGACCGGGTATCCAATATGCCGTCCCGGAGAGCCTGCCGGTGCGTGTCGTGCTCTCTTTGGTGCAGCGGGCTCACACTTTAACGACCCACTTCATGCGGTACATTCCGTACGCAAGAAGGTAGAGAAACACAACGAACGCGAGAGAGTGCATCAGGGAGGCGACCATGGGGTCGAAGAGGGTAAGGAAGAAGTTCTGGTAGTAGGAGGTATGGAGGGATATCGGATTTCCGTCCGGTCCCGAGACCTTGATGATCGCTGTGAGGCGGCCGATGAGTCCGGCAAGGAAGAACATCGTGATGGCGTTGAGGCCGTAAATTTCGAAAGGCCGTGTCCATTTCTTGTAACCCTGAACGTCGATCAGCCAGTAACAGAATGCAAAAATGTTCAGCGCCAGGCCCGCCATGAAGATCGAATACGAGGAGGTCCAGAGATTCTTGTTGATGGGCAGCCAGTTGTCGCATACGAGCCCGACGAACGTCAGGAAGGTTCCGGCAACAAACATCCAGGCGGTCTTTTCCTCTTGCGACCTGTCCGTTCTCAGAAAGTGTCCGGTGAGCACTCCGAAAAGTGTCGTCGCGATCGCCGGGAGCGTGCTGAAAATCCCTTCGGGGTCGAAGCCCGGCGCCGGCGCGCCCGACCAGGTATGCCCGGCAAGTATGTGAGAGTCGATGTACCAGGCAAGATTTCCCTGCGGCGTGAGAACGCCCGCGCCGTATCCGGGAACCGGAATGAGCTCGATGAGCACCCAGTACAGGAGCAGCAGCGACCAGATGACCGCGACTTGTTTACGGACGTCCGTGTAGAGTGCAACCAGCCCCGCAATGAGATAACAGACGGCGATTCGCTGAAGAACGCCCGGAATCCGGATCGTTGAAAACGAGAAGTGGCTGCCGAACAAGCCGAACGGAAATCCCGCGAGGAAAAATCCGATCGCGAAGATAATGACAGATCGTTGAAGCACATGGAGGGCAAGCTTGCCGGTATCGGCACCGCACTCCATTCGTTTTGAAAAGGAGAGAGTCATCGCGACCCCGACGATCCACAGGAAGAAGGGGAAGATCAGGTCGGTAAATGTCCAGCCGTTCCAGCGGGCGTGCTCGAATGGAGCGTAAATATGGTCCCAATCGCCCGGGTTGTTGACGAGCATCATTCCCGCAATGGTCGCTCCCCGAAAGACATCGAGGGAAACAAGACGGCCCCCGGCCGAAGAAGGTTGCGACGAAGTCATGAAAAGAGAGTGAGCGTCATGTTCTGCCGGAACGCGTCCGGAGCGCAGCGGTCGTCGTCATCCCCACGCGGTCCCGGACCGAAGAAAGATGACGATAAACCAGCCGATGAGGAGAGCAAGGGCGATGAGAATGCGGGTTCTTTTCTGCTCAGTCAAGAATTGATGCGCGTGAAATTCGGTGGGCTAATATACTGATGCCTCGGAGGAATTGCAACAATTAGTGCGCGTCGTGCGGGATCTTGTCAAATGTGACATTGATGATGGGATATCGCTCCCATCCTTCAAAGTCGAAATGCCACCATTCCCATTCGTAGACGTGAAAACGCTCCCGCTCCATCGCCCGTTGGAGCAGAGCCCGGTGCCACCGTCGGAGGGATGTGCCCCCGGCGTAGGAAGGATATGCGCGCGGTGAGAATTCGTCGTAACCGCTGGGCATCTCGACGGGCCGTCCGGTTGCCAATTCGTACAGGGTCAGATCCACTGCGCACCCGCGGTTGTGCCGCGACCCTTTTGCCGGGTCCGCGACAAAGATCTTCTTGTCATCCGGCGTCGCATCCCAAAAAATTTTCGTCACGTACCAGGGACGGTACGCGTCATGGATGAGCAGGCCGAATCCATATCGGGCGAGCCATCGATGCGCTCGCACCAACGCCTCCGCGGCCGGCTTCTGCAGATACGCGCGCGCAGAACGATACACCGGGACTCCGAGGAAATTGTTCGTGGTGGCATAACGGACCTCGAGGTGAATGGACGAATCGAGCTTCGCCACATCGACGAGATCCGCCGCGTGAAAATCCCCCTGCTCGATTGGAGGATGCGAGCGCAACGCCAGCGATTCCAATTCCGCAACCGGCCTCAGAGGAGAAATGCGGAACGACTGAAGGAAGCCATATCCCAGCTTCCTGAACCGCACACCGGCAAACCTGAGCCACTCTTCCGCATTCAGAGCTTCGAACACGACGGTCGAATCCCTGCCCTCCACGCCTTCGATGCGGAACTCGTTCAGTCGCGACGTTCGAATCCGCCGGGGAGGTTCATACCCATGTTCCAGATACAGCGAGCCCGAGTCTTCAAAGATTGAAACGGTATCGCCATTCTGCACGTACTCATCGACAAAGCTCTTGAGAGCCGCCGGGACGTCTGCCGGACGACGCTGGAGAAACGTGGTGTCCTGGGCGTTGAGCGCCGACTGCGCGACAAGCGAACAGATGAAAAATGTGAGAGGTCGGAAAATCCTCAGAGTATTCATCGGCATGCTTCGGTCAGAATTTAAGGTTTTCGCGAAGTCGAACGAGTAAGGGGCGGATTTCCCTGTCCCAATATTTCCAGCTGTGATTGCCCGGCGTTTCGTGGTACTCGTACGGAATCCGGAGAGCGCGAAGAGAATCAGTCAGCATCCTCTGGGCGGGGAGAAACCCGCGGAACGCGTCGTCTGTGCCTGTTGCGAAGTAGAAGAAGCATGTGGAATCTGCCGGGATGAGCCGGAAGAGCATGAAGGGGTCGTATTGGTTGCGATGTGCGCTGCCGGGCGGGCCAAAAATCGAGATCGCTTCGGCGCGCAGTGCGCGGGGCTGGGGATGATTGACGCTGTCCTCAAGAAATCGCGGTATGCTGAAAGCGCCGCTCAGACTCCCGGCAAATTGAAACGCATGCGGATGCTTCATTGCAAGCATCACCGCACCGTATCCTCCCATGGAGAGGCCGGCGATCGCCTCGCGCGTCGTATCGACCGGATACTTCTGCGCCACCGACTGTCTCAGGTCGCTCATCACGTACTCCTCGTACCGGTCGGTCGGCCGCGCGTCCGAGTTGGCGTACCAGGAATTTTCTGCGTCCGGCATGACGACGATCAGCGGCACGCCCGCGAGATACGTCCGCAGCTGCGTTTTTGCCAGCCAGTCCGAGTGGTCTCCTCCGTAGCCGTGGAGAAGGAACAGCACGGGGTACCGCGATGAAGGGACGAGGGGAGATGGAAGCAGGACGGAATAGAGTCGGTGAACGCCGAGCGCCTTCGAATTCAGCGTGTCGACTTCGACAGTCTGGCGGCTCAGGCCCCTCTGGTTTGCGACCAGCAGAAGGAGAGACAAGGCGTACAGCGCCGATCGATTCGAAAGAGTTCTCACAACATGCCCGACCGTTTTCGAATGAACCATTCGAGGGAAAAAAGAACGACGACGATGCCGAGAAGCCAGCGTGAGTTCCAGATTTCGAGTTCCGTGGACCGCGTCACGGCGCGCGGCTTGAATGCCTTGAGCGCGGCGATATCGTGCGCGATCGAGCGAATGTCCGCCGGGTCGTAATATCGCCCGCCCGTCCGGTCGGCGAGTCGCAACAACCCTTCCCGATTCATCCGCGTTTCAATGAACTCGGCGTTTACACCGCCGACGAAGAACGACCCTTGCTCGTGACCGAGCGATGCGCCGTTGACGACGAAGTTCGCCTCATACGTGTATTCACCCGCGTCGAGCTCTCCCAGTGACCCGTCGTACTGTCCGTTCCCGAGCGGCGAGAGCATCAGCTCGCTGGATTGACCTTCGTGGTGCACGACGACGCTGATCTGCGCGTCATCCGTCGGCTCGAAGCTCTCATCATACACCTGCGCGAGAAATGTTACCGGCTCCTGCGAGCTGAAAGTTTCCCGTCCGGGCTTGATGCGAAACCGGCGTCCTTCTTCCCTGGAGGTCAACCAGCGCACAACGTTGTAAACAAACTGCCGAAGGACGCCCGCCCCCGCGCTTCCGGGATCGGAGAGCATGGTCCAGCGCCAAATCCCGTAGCCAACGAATGCGACCGACTTGCTCTGGTTCACCGTACGCTCCATCAGCATCGGCTCATTCAAGGTGGTGGATTGAATCCGCGAGAATGCGAGGATTTCGGATTCGGGCTTTGCCCGGGCGACTGTCTGCGTCCGAAAGAACGGGGGAAGCTTTGACCACACATCCGCCGGGTTCGAGATCCCCGCAAGCTTGAGAATCTGATTTTCCTGCTGTCGGGGCGGAATGGAAAGGAACGTCTCCAATTCGATGGGGGAAAAACGGTCAACCGTGAACGGAAGAAGGGGTTCCAACGACCGGAATTTTTCCTCGTCGATCCTCCGTCCGCCGACGTAGAAGATCGGTTTTCCGGAACGCGCCGCCTCCACAACGAGCGAGAGCGTTTGGTCCGGCGTTGTCGCGGTCGGGAATTCGACGAGCGAGATACAGTCTGCGTCCTTCAGCGTACCTGCCGTCGGCATCCCCTCGTAATAACCCGTCGGCTGTCGCCCGATGTACATTTTCAGGTCAAACGTGCTGTCGCCCGCAAAAGTGCGGCGAAGGAAGGTCACGTCCGGGCTCGGCGCGCCTGCGATGAGCACGACGCGCATTTTCGAACGAAGAACTTTCACCGTGAACGGATATCGGTTGTTCTGGTCCGTCAGCTCTCCTTCGAGGGGCGACGTTTCCACCGAAAATTGTTGTCGTCCTTCCTGACCGGGGACGAATGAGAGTGGAACGGAGTATTCTTGCAGCCCGGGGCGGAGGCGGAGCGTCTGCCGGTCGAGAATCGAGTTTCCCTGCCGCAATGTCACCCGCACTTGCGCGTCGTTGTATCCGGAACTCCGGATGGTTGCCCTCACCGGCACGCGGGTTCCGACGTACGCGATCTCGTTCGTCAGGACATTCTGAACGGAGACATCCTTTTGTTCCGTCGTGTCCCCAATGCCCACGGCAAAGATCGGTACGCCGCTCTCTTCCGCCGCGTAGACCGGGTTCGGCCCCGTTGTCGATACGCCGTCCGTGATCAAGACGATTGCCCGGAAGTTCGACGCGGCATTGGCGCGCACGACGCTTTTGAGGCTTGCGTCGATATCGGTCGCATCTCCGTTCAACGATAATGAGTCTCTCGAATAGCCCGCAATGCGGCGTGCGTCGGCGCTGAAGAGATTGTACTGCACTTCCCCGGTTTCCGAGAGCGACCGGACTTCGGCCGACTCGAGCGTCCGGATCAAGGTTGCGCTCCGGGGAACCCCGCCGTCG
>DATJYV010000079.1:0-36431 GCA_035499415.1 Bacteroidota bacterium | reverse complement strand
GAAATGCAACGACACTCGTTTCCCGGTAGTGTCCTATTTCCAAGCAACCGTCACCCCGAACTTGGTTCGGGGTCTGTGAACGTCAGATGCTGAAACGAGTTCAGCATGACGCTTCCTTAATACGTTGGAGCCCGCTGAATTGAGGACACTACCCGTTTCCCCGTCACGACGCGGTGCCCGGTCCGAAGGCGACTTCCATTCCAGCAGCCGCCACGCCGGACTTTGCGCCGGAGGCATGTCCGCCTTGAGCGGAGATTCGGATTCTGTGAACGTCATCAGTTCGAACACACTGAATCGAGGACACTCTCCCCGGTCCTTTTACGTTGGAAATCTACACACACTTCCGTATATTGATTCGATTTTTCCCGAATAATTACCGCAATGATCGCGTCGACGACTGCCCCAAACACCGGCGCGCGGCGCACATCGTATGAACAAGGATATGTGCGTGCGCTGTTCGACTCGATTGCCCCGCGGTATGATTTTCTGAACCACGTCCTGAGCTTCGGGTTGGACTTTTACTGGCGCGCGAGCGCCATTCGTCGGCTGCGTCCGTTCCGACCCGTTTCAGTCCTCGACATTGCAACCGGCACGGCGGACTTTGCCGTCCGGGTTGCGCGGCTGGGAGCGGCTTCCGTGGTGGGAATGGACATTTCTCCGGCGATGCTACACATCGGCAAGCGCCGGATCGCCCGCGCAGGGGTCGCCGAAATCGTCTCACTTCGCGAGGGAGCGGCCGAATCGCTTCCGTTCACCTCCTCCGCCTTCGACGCCGCAACCGTCGTTTTCGGCGTTCGGAATTTCTCAGACCTTGATGCCGGAATTCGGGAAGCATTCCGCGTGATTCGTCCGGGGGGGATTCTGCTGGTCATGGAATTTTCCCGACCGACGACGGAGCCGTTCGGCACGATTTTTGGCTTTTACTTTCGACAGGTCCTCCCGCGAGTCGGCGGACTGATTTCAAGAAATCGCGAGGCATATACGTACCTTCCCCGAACCGTCTCCGAATTCCCCGATGGGTCCGCATTCGGCGGGCTTCTTGAGCGTCATGGTTTCCGCGACATCGGCATCCATTCGCTTACTCTGGGCGTCGCATCAATCTACATCGCGCACAAGCCCGTCTCATGACTTCTTCCCGGACAATCCGTGTGGGCCACAGCCCCGACCCGGACGATGCCTTCATGTTCTACGGCCTCGCGTCGGGGAAGGTGAAGCTTGATGGCATCTCGATCGAACATCGCCTCGAGGATATCCAGTCGCTCAACGACCGGGCACTGCGAGGAGAACTGGAGCTCACGGCGATCTCGGCTCATGCGTATTCCTATGTTTCCGACAAATACTGGATCTTATCCTCGGGCGCAAGCATGGGCGAGGGTTATGGCCCGGTTTTGATCTCCGACAGATTTTCATCGCTGAAGGAACTGCGGGGGAAAAAAGTCGCCACGCCGGGGAAGCTCACGACGGCGACCCTGCTGTTCCGGATTTTTACGGAAGGGGTCGACCATGTCGACGTACCGTTTGACGAGATCATGTCGCGGGTCAAGTCCGGCGAGTTTGCCGCGGGCGTTCTGATTCACGAAGGCCAGATCACATACGCCGAGCAGGGATTCAGGAAGATCCTCGATTTCGGCGAATTATGGAAGAAGCAGTTCGGCGGCTTGCCCCTTCCGCTCGGCCTGGATGTCGTTCGAAAGGACCTGGGAGAGGACCTCGCGCGACGATTATCCGACGGCCTGAGGGACAGCATTCACTACGGCTATACGCATCAGAACGAATCGATTCCGTATGCGCTTGCGTATGGACGCGGCATTGACCGGGACCTGGGTTCGAGATTCGTAAAAATGTACGTGAGCGAGCTTACGGTCAATATGGGGGAGCGCGGACTCCGGGGGCTGGAGAAGCTGTATGCTCTCGCCGCGGAGCGGAACCTTATCCCCGCCATGAATTCTCTCCACGTGTACTGATATCGGCCGCGGAAATCCATGATCGGACTTTATAAGGTGTTCGACGCGCACGTTCACTTTTACTCGAACGCCTACTTCAAGTTCCTCGTCAAACAAAAGCCGAACCGTGCGGACATTAGCACGGAGCTGCGGAACCTCGCGGCGAAGGGGCACATTGAAATTCCGGGAGAGGATCCCGTTCAGCTGGCCAAGCGGTGGGTCGACATCATCGACAAATGGAAACTGGAACGTTTGCTGTTATTTGGAAGCATGCCGGGCGATGAAGAGTCCGTCGTCAAAGCGGTGCAGACGTTTCCCCATCGTTTCGCGGGACTGTTCACCGTCGATCCCAACTCGAACGTCCTGATGGAAAACGCGGAGAAGCGTTTGAAGACGGACAAGCTGAAAGGCATCCTGCTGTATCCGTCACTCTATCAGATCGGTGTCAACGACGAATGGCTCTACCCTCTCTACAATCTGGTGCAGGACTGCAAAGGGCTTGTGTTCGTCCATTTCGGGAAGCTCATCCTGCGGCCGCGCGATTACGCCGGGATTCCGACGGTTACGAACGACCAGTTCGGAAATCCGAAGGACCTTATCCCCGTGGCGAAAAAATTTGCAGGGATTCGGTTCATCATTCCGAATTTCGGAGCGGGAAAATTTGATGAGATGCTGGAGGTGGGAAAATCGTGCACGAATGTGTATGTGGACACTGCAGGGTCGAATTCGTGGATGGCGGAGCATCCTTCAAAGCCCGACCTTCGCCAGGTCTTTCAGAAAACATTGCAGGTGTTCGGTTCGGGAAGGATTCTTTTCGGTTCCGATTCCGGGATGCTCCCCCGCGGATACCGTTACGACATCGTGGACAATCAGCTGAAACTCGCGCAGGAGATGCGCATCCCGACGGCGGACATCAAGAAAATTTTCTACGAGAACACCGCCTCACTGGTCGACGGCATCTAGCACGCTGTTCGGGCTCTTTGCCGGCGCCGGCTCCTCGTCGACGCGAATAATGTCGTACAGAGTCGTCCTCTGAGCGGGGACGAAGACCGATTCCCGGATCAAGTCCCGGCATTCCTCGGCGCTCGTCTTGTTCACGAAGTTCGCCGCTGCGTGCACATTTTCCTCTGCGAGCGTCCCGCCGAAATCGTCTCCCCCAAAATGTAAAGCGATCTGCCCCGTCTTCTTGCCCTCGGAAAACCACGATGCCTGGATGTGCTGAAAATTGTCCAGGTAGACGCGTGAAAATGCGATCATCTGGAGATACCGCGTGGCCGTTGCATAGTGGGGAATGATCTTTTCGAGCGGCGTATTTCCCGGTTTGAACGACCACGGCACAAAGGCCGTGAAGCCCCCGGTCTCATCCTGCAGCTCACGGACGCTCTCCAGATGCGTAACGATATCCTCGTCCGTTTCGAGGTGACCGTACATCATGGTGGCTGTTGACTTGTAGCCGATCCTGTGAGCGATGCGCATGACGTTGAGCCAATCCTCCGAGGTTCCTTTCTTGTGACTGATCTTCGTTTTGACCCGGTCCGAGAGGATCTCGGCTCCTCCGCCCGGGAGCGTGCGAAGACCCGCAGCCCAAAGCCGATGCAGTACGTCTTCTACGGGAAGGCCGGAAACGGAAGACATCCCAATGATCTCCGAGGTGGAGAAGAAGTGGGGGTGGATCTGCGGGACCTCGGCGACCGTTCTTCGAACCATCTCTTCGTAGTACTCGAATGGGAGCGCCGGATTTACTCCGCCCTGAAGAAGTACGGTCGTCGTGCCTCTCGCCGCAGATTCTTTGAATTTTTGAATCATGTGGTCTACGGAGTACGTGTACTCTCCCGCCTCGCCGGGATGGCGATAAAACGCGCAGAAGATGCAATCGACCGTGCAGATATTGGTGTAATTCGGGTTGGTGTCCAGCACGTAGGTCACGAGCGGACGAGGGTTCTTTTTAAATCGAACATCATTTGCCAGATCCCCGAGCTCGAGGAGTTCGGCATTCGCCAGAAGGAAGAGTCCCTCCTCGCGGCTTAATCGGATTCCAGCACGTGCTTTCTGTGTGATCGACCGGATCGTCATTGGCTAGAAATTTATCTGATAACCGACGCCTTTCAATTCTTTCATGATACCCAGGGATGCCTCCTCGAGCTTGACAACGATCGATTTTACGCTCGCGCCGGGTACGCTCTTGGGAAAACTCACGTCCGACATATGCAAGACGCACACCCGCCCCTTGCCGAGCTTCCCGACGAAATGCCCGAGCTCAAACATTGCATACGTCATGTCGTCGGAGTTGAGCACGAAAAAGGCGAAACGGACGTCCGGGCGTTCCTGGATGTCTTCGAGGGCGAGCATTTGTCCGTGCGCGCGGTTAAGGGCGATCTCTTCCAGTCCGATGTCCGAGAGAAACTGGGAAAGCTGTGCCTTCAGCGGGTCGTTTTGCTCTGCAACGACGTAGACCTTGTTTCCCACGGCCCCGTCGGATTTCGCGGGCGCTGGAGCGGGTGCGGGAGCAGCGGCCGCAGTCGCCGGTTTGGGCGGTGGCTTCAGGACTCGGGCGCTTCCGGAATCCGACGGTGATGCGGCGACGGCCGGCGGAGCAGTCGCGGCAGCGGCGGCGAGCTCCGGCGATGACTTGAGCTTTTCATGGAGCTCCTTGATGCAGGTCAGGATCAATTGCGCGGAGGATTGGAAAAAATATCCGCCGTTCTGATCCCCGATGATCTTATTCTTATACGGAAAACCAATCGGGCCCGACTGCTCGAGAGTTTCAAGGCATCCCTTCCGCCATTCAAGATATTTATTCTGCAATCGCGCGTTGTATCCCGAAAATTCGAATCCTCCCAACGGAACGAGCTGTGTTCCCGTTGTGATCAAATCCTCAAATTTCTTTACGATCGATTCAGCCATGTTCCGAATGTGAAAACATCATCCGACACGAACGGCTTCCAGGAGAGTCTGAAACCGTTCGATCGCAAGCCGTTCCCTGTCTCCAAGCCGGTAGTTTATCCCGTGAAGGTAGTCCAATGTCTCTTCCTGCGTGAGGCCTATTTGTTTCGCGTGCAGCGCTCCCACGCTCTTCATATCATCCTCCGCGCTCATAAGCGAATCCTGGATGAGACCGCTGAGCAGCTCCCGCTTTTCCGGAGCGACAGATTTGCGGACGGCCCAGAGTGCAAATACGAACGGCAGCTGCTGCCATTGGTACCACTCCGTCGCGAGATCGTAAACAATTTCGAAACCTTTGAGCCCTTTTTTCCGCCACCGGAGCGCCTCATCTCCGATCAGAAGCAGGGCATCAAAATCCGAATAGTCGTTCACGCCCGCATGGAGGCGCACGAACGACGCGTTCACCTCGTACTTCCTCTCGAGCAGAACCTGCAGCAACTTCACGGATGTCGATGTATCGTCCGTCACGCCGATTTTTTTCCCGTCCAGTTCCTTCCAGCCGTGATTGGAGAACAGAAGAACGCTCTTGACCTGGTCCCGGGTCGCGATGCAGAAGTCGAGCGGGTCGAGGCCGTCCCGTTGCGCTAGGTAGTCCACGAGGGAAAACGGGCCCGCGACGAGCTCTTCCTGGGCGCACAACATCCCCATCCTCCGCGGCGACACCGGCATGATCTTGAATTGCCGGCGCTCGAGGTTCTCGTAGAACGGAGCGGAGTTGAGATACGGGATCTTGCCGACGACGTCCGAAGAATGAAGGTGGACGGGGTTGTAATAGATGTCTCTCTCGACGGGAATTTTTCCGGCATCCCGGATGATCTTGATGAGTTGTTCTTTCGCCAGGGCCGACGGGCTGATGGCCCCCGCATCGTGCGCAATCCGCTCTCCCCGCACCGTGCCGTCCATGTCGTCGGCGCCGAAATTCAGCGCGACCGATGCGACTTCCTCGGTGAGCATGACCCAGTACGCCTTGATGTGGGGGACGTTATCAAACAGAAGCCGCGAAACAGCAATCATCCTGAGATCATCCACGGCCGAGGTGAATTGTCCGCTCGGTTTGATCCCCGTCTCCCCCGGCTGGAACGCGAGGGGAATAAACGAGAGAAAACCGCCGGTCTCATCCTGCAGCTCGCGAAGCCGGGTCAAATGGGCCGCCCGCTCTTCCAGCGTCTCCACGTGGCCGTAGAGAATCGTGGCATTCGTCGGTATCCCGAGGCGATGGGCGAGGCGGTGAATTTCGAGCCAGCGCTTCGCGCCGATCTTCTGGTTAAACAGAAGCCGCCGGACACGCTCGGAGAACACCTCGGCACCTCCACCGGGAAGAGTCCGCAAACCAGCGTCCTTCAATTGCAGAAGAACATCGTCGAGAGGCAGCCGGAACTTCTTGTGAAAGAAATCGATCTCCACCGCCGTGAACGCCTTGATGTCGACAGCCGGGAATGCCTTCCGGATCGAGCGCAGAAGTTCGAGATAGTACTCCCATTTCCATTCCGGATGCAGTCCGCCGGTGATGTGAACTTCCTGGACATCCGGAGACA
Organism: Bacteroidota bacterium; assembly: GCA_035499415.1. Classification (GTDB taxonomy): domain Bacteria; phylum Bacteroidota; class Ignavibacteria; order UBA10030; family UBA10030; genus DATJYV01. The sequence goes on along the minus strand of DATJYV010000079.1, from coordinate 30,010 downwards.
TGCTGCTCACAATTTGCTCGATGGTGAGTTCATACGCGTCCGGTCGTCCGGCCTTTGTGGCAAAGTCGCAGAAGCTGCACGACAGGACGCAGATATTCGTCGGCTCGACTTTCTGATTGACGACAAAATACACTGCGTCGCCGCTCTTCCGGCGCTGGACGGCGCTCGCCATCTTCCCCACCCCAAGAAGATCCCGCGTTGATAGGAGCGTAACACCGTCCGAGACCGTCAGGCGCTCGCCCCTCTGAACTCTCGCCCATACGGGTCCGAGTGCCTGGTCCCGAAATGTCAGGTCATCATTCATTCCGCACACCTGCTCATCGCCAATACTGTTCCCACCGATTTTCGACTTTACGGACAATCGAATCCTTCATCACCAGGGGGTCCGGATAACCTCTCTTCCACGTCGCGTCGATGCCCATCGCGCCACCGTAAAGCGGGGAAGCTCCCACGAGCTTCTTCTCCGTGAATGTCACGTCGCGCTGACAATCGAACCGCGTGAAAATCCCCCAGATCGAATCTTCCCGGTCGCGTATGTTGACGTCTTCGCTGACACAGGCGACGACAGGAATGAAACGAACATCCCTGTGCCTTACCAGCCGCTCGAGAATATCGCGACCCTTCCCGCGGACTTTTACTTTGAGAAGACAGTCCTCTTCCAGCTCCGCGTCGACGATGCTCCGGTCGATTCGTCTCACAAGCGCCGGCAGGTTCCGCGTCACACGGTGCGGTCTCGGCCGATCCTTCGTCGTCGCGTCGATGATCATCTTGCTCCCAAGCTCCATCTTATAGCTGGTAAAATCGAGCGTATCAAGAGCAACGTTCGGCAGCAAAAGGAAATCGTACCGGGGGTCGAACGATTCCCTCACTGCCCGCAACACGGAACGCCAGTCTGCGACCGGGACCTCCTCGGACACAAGAATGAGCGTCTTCGTCAGGGACAGCTGACCCGTTCCGAGAAGTCCGAGCGCCGCCTTCAGCGCTTCCTTCTTATACCGCTCCTCAACCGCGACGACGAGAAGGTTGTGAAAACCCGCTTCGGAGTACGCCCACAGGTCACGGACCTCTTTGTGAATCAGCCGTGCGAGCGGGCCGAGAATTTTCTGCGATGCGTCGCCGAGGAATTTGTCTTCCATCGGCGGCCGCCCGACAACGATCGCAGGATAGACCGGGTTTCGTCGTTGTGCGATGTGTCGAACGTGAAAAACCGGAAACGGAGCCGCCGCCGAGTAGTGGCCAAAGTGGTCGCCGAACGGTCCTTCCATCCGCCGTTCCCGGGGCGGGACGACCCCCTCCAGAATAAATTCCGCGTTTGCCGGCACGTCCATCGAAATCGTTTTTGCTTTCACGAGCGGAAACGGTTTGCCCCGCAGGAAGGAGGCGAATTGGACCTCGTCAATTTCTTCCGGCAGCGCGGCGACCGAAGCCAGGAGCAATGCAGGGTCAGAGCCCAGCACGACGGCGACTTCCAGATCCCGTCCCAACCGTTCGGCACGATAGTAATGGAAACCGCCCCCTTTTTGGATTTGCCAGTGCATGCCGGTCGTTCGCTCGTCGTACAGCTGGAGACGATAGATTCCGACATTCCTTTTCGCATCGACCGGGTCCTGCGTCATAACCTGACCCATTGTGATGAAACGTCCTGCGTCGGCGGGCCAACAAACCTGAACCGGGAGGCGCGCGAGGTTCACTTCGGCGGAGACTTCCTGCGAACTTCCGGAGCCAACGCGGCGGGCGCGCGACCGGGCGAAGCGAGTGAGCGTCTTCCGTTCCTTCCAAAGGAGTTTCGCCGAGGGAGGCATGATGCGCTCAAAAAATCCGACCAGCTCCGAGCCGATCTGTTCCGGATGTCTTCCGAGCGCAAGCTCGATCCGACGGTCGGACGCGAAGAGATTCATGACCACCGGGATGTCCGAACCCTTCACTTTTTCAAAGAGCAACGCGGGCTTTCGTTCCTTCAGTGCCCGAACGGCTATTGCCGTCATCTCGAGCTTTGGGTCGACTTCGACCCTCACCCTCGTCAATTCGCCTTCCGATTCCAGGTATCGTGCAAACTCTCCGAGAGCGGGAAAATCAGTCACGCACCCCCCTCATTCAAGCTCCTCAGCCCGCCAACCCTTCGCAACCGGGAATCCGAGGATGCCCTGGACGCGCGCCGTGAACGCCCGGACGAGCTCGTCGACGGATTTGGGCACATGGTAGCACGGAGGCGCAATGGGCATGATCATGGCACCGTCGCGGGAAAGTCGCGCGGCCTGTTCGAGCGCAAGCGTCGACAGAGGCGTTTCGCGAAGGCAGAGCACCAGCTTCTTCCGTTCCTTCAAAGCGACCTGCGCAGCACGCGTGATCAGCGTATCGCCGATTCCCGACGCAATTTTTCCCATCGTTGAGACGGAGCATGGAAGTATCACAACCGCATCGATGGCGTTCGACCCCGAGGCGAGCGGAGCGGCCAGGTCGTCGTCCGAAAACTGGCGCTTGACGAAGGGACTCAGCTCCTTCTCGCCAATCCCCAATTCATCCTTCAAAAGCACCTTTCCCCACCTGCTCACGACGAGATACTTGTCCCCCGGACATTCCTTCAGGAATTCGCGGGCAAACATTGCCCCGGAGGATCCGGTTATGCCGACAACGATCCTCATGGAAAGTATACTCCCGCCAGAACCATCGCAAACACGGAGAATCCAAGGATCGCGTTGATCCTGAAAAATGCGAGTTCGACGTCTTCCGATTTGTGATGCTCGAGGTACAGGAGATAGCCGGATAGGAGGAGAAACGGAAGCGCCGCCAGCGCCCGGATATAGACCGTGAACAGGAGGCCGAGGACGATAAACGAAGCCGCGTGAAGATATCCGGCGATCGTGAGCGCTTTCGCACGTCCAAACCGGGCGCTGAACGAATGGAGATTCTCTTCGCGGTCGAACAATTCGTCGAGCGTGGAATAGATGACATCAAAACCGGCGACCCACAGCAGGGTGAAAATTCCGAGGAGCACAGCCGGTAGAATTCCCTCGAACGAATGCTGGACGGAAAACCAGCCTCCCAGGGGAGCCATCGCGAGGCCAAGACCGACGCCAAAGTGTGCGAGGACCGTGAACCTCTTCATGTACGGATACGCGGTAAACACGACGAGCGGCAGGGGCGATAGCATCAGACAAAACGGCGAGATCAGGGCCGCGGCTCCCGCGTAAACGACAAGGGAAAGCGCCAGCACCATCCCCGCTTCAAACGTCGACATGCGACCGCTCGGGAGCTCCCGGCTTACCGTTCGCGGGTTTCGGCCGTCAATCTCCCGGTCGATGATCCGATTGAGCGCGAGGGCTGCCGTGCGGGCCCCCGTGGCTCCCATAAGCACGAGGAGAAGAACGGCGATCGGCGGCGGATCCTTTGCGGCGAGGAAAACTCCGCTGTAGATGAGCGGCAGGGAAAAAAGGGTGTGCTCGATCTTGACGAACCGCACGAAATTCCTGACCCTGGAAGACACGGCGCTGAGAGGTTATGAAATGAATCAGAGAAGACAATATACCAGAAACTCAAAATTATTGCAAGGAACGGAGTTGCGAAAAGACGGAGCGTTCAATTGCAATCCCGGCCGAATTTTTCACGGGATTCAACCGCGCACGTCCTACTTTACGATGCTTCCGCTCGGCACATTTTCAGAAGGGGTGATGATGGAGAGAGTGCCGTCCGCGCTGTTTGCCGCCAAAAGCATGCCGTGTGACTCCAACCCCATGAGTCTTGCCGATTTCAAATTCGTGACGATCACCACGCTCCTTCCCACCAGTTCCTCCGGCTTATACTGCAACGCGATCCCGGCGACGATCTGTCGTTCTTCCGTCCCAATCTGAACGTCCAGGCGCAGGAGTTTTTGAGATTTCGGAACTTTTTCCGCTCTCACGATCGTCGCTGTTTTCAGCTCGATACGACGAAAATCCTCGATGCTCACCTCGGAGACGGGGGCGGCTGCCGTTTCGGGTTTCGACTCCGGCGGTCTTTGGATGAATTGTTTCAACGCATCAATTTCCCCGTCCTCTATTTTCCTGATAAGGATCCCCGCAGTTCCAAGCTTTCCGCCTGCCTTCAGCTGAAACTCCGCCGCGCGGTCCCATTCGGCTTTTTCGATCGGCTCGCCGAGACCGAGCATCCTCCACGTGCTGCGGGCCGTCGCCGGTACCACCGGCTCGAGCAGGACGCAAAGTGTTCGAACAACCTGCAGACACACGTGGATCGTCGTCTCGCATCGACTGCGGTCGCTCTTCACCGTCTTCCACGGCTCGGAATCGTTGAAGTACTTGTTCGCGGCGCGAGCGACGTTCATTGCCTCCTGGACGCCTTCCCTCATGCGGTAATGCTCGAAGTTCTCCCCGACGCGCACCGGGGCATCGTGCAGCCGCGCGGTCATCTCGCGGTCCATCGCGCTGAGCGGCCCGCACGCGGGGACCCGGCCGTCAAAGTGTTTTTCGGCAAAGGCCATCGTCCGGTTGATGAAGTTTCCGAGGTTATCCGCCAACTCGTTGTTCGTCCGCGCCTGAAAATCCTTGAGAATGAAATCACTGTCGCGTGTTTCCGGCAGGTTGACTGCAAGCGCGTATCGGAGGTCGTCGGCAGGAAAGAATTTCAGGAAATCCTGTACATCGATTCCCCAGCCGCGACTTTTTGAAAACTTTTGACCCTCGAAGTTCAGGAATTCGTTTGCAGGAACGTTCTCGGGAAGGATGTATGTCCCATCGCCCGCATCGTTCCAAGCCATCAGCATCGCCGGGAAAACAATGCAGTGGAACACGACATTGTCCTTGCCGATGAATGCGACATACTTTGTGTCTTCGCTCTGCCAATACTCCTTCCACCGGTCCGGCGTTCCCTTTTTTTCAGCCCACTCCTTTGTCGCCGAAATATAACCCAGAACCGCGTCGAACCAGACGTAAATCACTTTGCCTTCATAGCCGGATATCGGCACGGGCACGCCCCAACGGATATCCCTCGTGACCGCGCGATCCTGCAGGCCCTCTTTGAACCAGCTTTCGCAGTACCGCAGCACATTCTCCTTCCACCCATCCCGTTCATTCCTCTCCCGGATGTATGCCTCCAGGCGCTTCTGGTAATTGCCGAGCGGAAAGTACCAATGCGAGGTCGTGCGGACAACAGGAACCGTTCCGCATATCTTGCATCGCGGTTCGATCAAATCTGTCTGGTTCAACCACGTCCCGCAGTTCTCGCATTGGTCGCCGCGCGCCTGCGGATACTTGCAGTTGGGACACGTTCCCTCGACGTACCGGTCCGCAAGAAACATCCGGTCCTTCTCGCAATAGAGCTGGTTCTCGTCCTTTTCCTTCAGGACTTTTGCTTCGTGAAACCGCCGGAAGAACGTCTGCGCCGTCGCATGGTGCAGGGGGAGCGTGGTCCGCGAGAAGATGTCGAAGCTCATTCCGAACTTCTCGAACGCCGCCCGGTTCGCCGGATGGTAGCGGTCGACAATCGTCCGGGGCGTCACCCCCTCCTTTTCCGCAGAGACCGTGATCGCCACGCCATGTTCATCGGAACCGCAGACGAAGAGCACATCGCGTTTCTTCAGTCGCTGGTATCGAACGTAGATATCCGACGGCAGATACGCGCCGGCGAGATGGCCGAGGTGGATGTCATCGTTCGCGTACGGGAGCGCGGCCGTGACAAGAATTCTCTTAAACGCCATGGCTGAGAGGATGGATGATGGACAGCTTGAGATCGGCCGCAAGAGACGACAGAACGAGAGGAATGTACACATTTTTCCGAAGATGGACAATCGCCCGCTCGACGCTTCCCTGCGCGGCAATCAAGTCCGCCTCCGGAAATCGCCGGACGAAATTTTCCACGACCGACTTTTCGGCGGGAGGTCCCGACGCATGAACGCCCTCGTTGAGGATGAGCGCCTCGCGCAGCCAGGACTGAAGGACCTTCAACCACCGTTCGAGCGACGGGCGGTCTTTGGAGGAGGAGTACTCTTCGATGAAGGACACCAGCCGAATGCGTTGACTGCCGACCACCATCCGAAGGAACTCCACCACGGACGCGCGCTCTTTGACCAGGTCATCCGAGAGGAGCTCGCGCGCAACCGAGTAACTTCCTTCGGCAATCGAAGAGACAACGGCTGCGTCTTCGGCGGAAGCCCCATCCCGTTCGACCAATGCGCGCTCGATTTCTCCCGCCGCAAGCGGGTCGCACTGAAACACCTGACAGCGGGATACGATCGTCGGCAGGAGCCGCTCCTTTTCGGAGGTCGTGAGAAGGAGAACCGTGTCGGCAAGCGGCTCTTCCAGTGTTTTGAGGAGCGCGTTGCTGGCCTCATTGTTCATCTGCTCGGCGGCGGAAATTATGAATACCTTCCTTCCCGGTTCGGATTGCGAGAGAGCGGATGTGCGTTTCAACTGCCGGATGCTGTTGATCTTGATGAAGGTTGCCTTCGGAATTTCAACACGATGGTACGGGTCGATCGCTTTGAGCCGCAGCTGTTCACGCACGCTCTCCACCTGCTCCTGGGAAAGACTCGTCAACGGATCGTCTCCTTGCTTCTCCGATTTGCCCACGGGAAGCGCGAAGAGAAACTGGAGATTCGGATGCTGCAACACCGCCGTCCTTCTGCAATTGGGACAGTGTTCGCACGCTTCCTCCTTCGACTCCGAACAGTTCAGGGCCCTGGCAAGCTCGATTGCAAGCGCATCCGTGCCGACTCCTTCCGGGCCGGAAAACAGGTATGCGTGGGCAACCCGGTCTGTCTGGAGGGCCCGCCGCAGGATCGATTTCACCCTCCCCTGTCCTATGATGCGATTCCAGCTCATCGCCTCCCGTCAGAATGCATGGCCGACTCCGAAGTGAACGATGAGGCTCGTCGAGCGGTCGGTGATCCATTGTTCCCCCACGGGGGCCGAAGGGTCGTACACCTTCGTCCCGAAATCGATGCGGATCGGACCTGCGACGGTGTCGTAGCGCAAGCCGAACCCTCCGGCCAGCGCGACCTCGGAAAGACGGATGCGTCTCGGCTCCGTCCAGATATTTCCATCGTCGAGAAAAAAGACGACCGAGAATTTTTCAAGATCCAGGGCAAGAAACTTTCCGGCACCGCGAAGAAGGTTCCAGCGTCCCTCGAGACTGCTTTCGAGCAGCGCATTTCCTCCGAGGTCGGGGAACGGCACGGCGCCGAGCTCGCGGGTTTGCCATCCCCGGACACTGCCGCTCCCTCCGACGTAGAACTTCTCGGTAAAGGGCAGGTCGGCCGGCGAATGGCCGTAAAGCCAGGCACCCCCTCCACGCAGGCGGAACGCCCAAATCCAGGTCCGGCGGCCGCTGGGATCCCAGTACCACTGTCCGACCCCCGAAACCTTGATGTATTGGGCGTACGGTATGTCGGAGCCGAACAAGCCGCCGAAAATTCGGGGGAGGATGCCGGCTTCCTGAATTGAAGCCGAATGAAAGAAGCCCTCGGATGGCGAGAAGAGGTCGTTCCTCTTGTCGCGCTGGAGCGTGAAAGTAAGGATGGAGTTGAACTGCCGGGTGTAGTTCTCAATGCGCTCGAGACTCTGCTGGGTGGTCACACTTGTCGGGTCTTCGCGGCGGAGGTCCCAGTCCACGATCGCCTGTGTGTACGTCGCCGTTTGTGCCGTGACGGTGACCCTTGTATCAAAGACGGGAGAATAGAACGCGGGTTGCTTGTCCAGGGTGTAGGAGAGAGTGCCGCCAATCGTCGTCTTGTTGTTGATGAAGTACGGTTGAAGCAGCTGCATCGAAAACTCGAGCTTCGAGACCAGCGTGCTATCCTGCAGGCCCTGATTCGTGAAGAGATTGTTCAGCCGTGCATTTCCGATGGATTGCAGACTGTATTGCGCATGGAGGCCGAAGCTTCGGGCGCCTCCAAGAAAATTGCGGTTGTTATAGCCGAGCCCGGCCAAAACGTTCAGGGCGTTATCCTGGTCGTTGACACCCACTTCCGGCGTTAGTTCCTGGAATGGCCTCGGGCGCACGCGGACGGTCGTCGGGATTTCCAAGTCGTTCGCCGCCGCGGCGGGGATCCTGTTTTCGATCCTCGATGACTCAAAAATGCCCAGACGATTCAAGTTTCGTTCACTGTCCGTCTTTTTTGATTCGCTGTAGAAATCCCCTTTGACATAGTCGAGGTGCCGGAGGACGACCGATGTATCAATCAGCTCGGTCGAGGCGGTGTCCTGATGGAGCGAGATATCGCCGAACACATACCGGCGTCCGGGATTGAAGGACAGAATGACGGAGAAGTTGTTTGACGACGCGTATCCCGTCGCGACGATGGGCGTATCGACGCGGGCATTCACATATCCGTTGTTGGCGAAGAGCCGGATGACCCGTGCGACCTCCGCGTCGACGTTAGCCGCAATGAATGGCTGATGCAGTTTCAGAATTTGATTGGTGCGAATGTCCTCCAGCAAGTCCCCCGGCATGCCCGCGAGTCCGCGGTACTCGAGGGTATCGACATAAGACCGCGGACCTTCGACGATCCGCACAAGGAGGTTCACCATCTGCGCATCTGCGTCGATGCTCACCGAAGTATCGACGGATGCGTGGTAGAACCCGCGCGCGCGATAGAGGTCCTTGACCTGGGTGTAGTCCGAAGCGAACTCGAGCGGGTTAAAATATTGCGGCTCCTGCCCCATTCCCTCGCTGACATCGCGGTAAATGAACTTCCAGAACCACCACGGCGTCGGCCGCGTGTGCATGACGTCGAGTATTTCAGCCGTTCCAAGCGTCTCGTTCCCCTCGATACGGATGCTTCCGACCTCAAAGGTGTGCAGGTCTTCCTGGGCCGTACTGGAGAGCGTAAGCGCGCCGGTCAGCAGGAAGGCGAGACCTAATGAACGCATGGAAAGCTCGATAAAAAAAAACCCAGCATTCGAGTGCTGGGCAGTCGGAAGCATCTGCGGAAATGCTGCTGCAAGGCAGAATCGGCCTAACGCGGAAAATCGAGTTCAGTATTCCTTGTCGTCTTCGAAAAAAAAGTCCTCGTCCGTCGGGTAATCGGGCCAGATCTCCTCGATGCTCTCGTAGGGTTCATCCGTGTCTTCCAGCTCCTCGAGGTTCTGAATAACCTGCGTGGGAGCCCCGGTGCGAACAGCATAGTCGATCAACTCTTCTTTCGTTGCTGGCCACGGCGCATCATCGAGATACGACGCCAGCTCGATTGTCCAAATCATCGTGGTGACGCTCCTCGGGCTTCCTGGTCCCGGTCCAAGAGACCGATTCAGTCTGCCGGCTGATCCTGAGCTTTGTATTTTTGATAGTTGATATCGTCAAAGAAATAATTCAGCGGCTCCTGCGGAATGCCGTTTAACCGTACTTCGTAATGAAGATGCGGACCCGTCGAGAGTCCGGTATTGCCGGAACGCGCAATCATATCTCCCCGATGGACGGTCTGCCCCTCGCGAACCAGGGACTTTGAAAGATGGGCGTAACGCGTCTTGTAGGAGTAGCCGTGGTCCAGGAGAACCGAAATGCCATAGCCGGCATCGCGACCCGAAAATCGCACGACGCCGTCGGCCGTGGCATAGACGGGCGTCCCGACGTCGTTTGCGATGTCGATCCCCTCGTGCGGCATATAAATATGAAGGATCGGATGCAGCCGGAGGCCGAATCCGTTTCGCGAATAATATCCCTCCATCGGCTTGATGGCGGGCAGGTGGCGATATCGATCCTTGTTCTTCTCAAACGTCGTAGCAACTTCGCGGTAGCTCGCCGCCTGCAGCTCCAGCTCTTTTTCTGTTCGCGTAATATTGCTCCGCAGTCCGTTCAGAAGGTCGTTGACATCCGTCGAAGACGAAAAATCGATCCGCGTGTCCGTACCGCCGATACCGGCACGCCGTACGTCCTCGTCAATCTTTGGAAGGTCGACCATCAGGCGCACGCCGTTGGCATCTTCGTTGAGCGCCGCAAGTTTCTTTTCGAGACCCGAAACATGGATGTTCGCCAGCTGCAACTGCTCCTTGAGAATGCGGTTCTCGTTCTGAACCAGGTCCGTCCGAATCATCCCCAACCCCAGCACGTCGCCATACCTCTGGTTGACTTCCATCACACCATACAAGAGGCACACCCCGCCGACGAGCCCCAAGGCCACGAAGCGAGACCTGCCCCACGGGAGCCGGCGCAGGACGAGACTGTCGTGGGTGTAATAATAGAGCGAGAATCGCTTCATGAAATCATATCAAATAAAAGGGTTCTTCGTAAAAAGGTTCGGGAAAATAGGAAATATTTGAAGGTTTGTCAAGAACACAATGTTGACGAGAAGCTGTCTCAAATATAGCTGCCGTCATGCTGAACTTGCGTTCCCCGTGCTTCGTTACGCGGTTTCAGCATCTCATTTCCCGGGCAAATCAGACCCTGAAACTCAGCCAGAGGCTGATGCGCCTTCGGTCCAGAGTTCAGGGTGACGGTTACCCTTTGGTTCTGGACTCAAGAAGCTACCGTCATTCCGAACTCGTTTCGGAATCTGACCTCCTGAGCATTATTCATTTGGATTAAGTCAGACGCTGAAACTCAGCCAGAGGCTGATGGGCCTTCGGCCCAAAGTTCAGGGTGACGCGATCCGGGTTTTTGAGATAGCTTCTACTCGAAGTCGTGCTCGAAATAGTCGATCACCCGCTTCCCCTTCGATTTTTCTGCGATTGCGGCGTCAAGCCGCTTGGTGAATTCCTTCGGGGCGTCGTAACCGTAATGCTTGAGAAGATAATCCAGCGCGATCACTTCCACGATGACCGTGATGTTCTTGCCCGGGAAGATGGGGAGTTTTATATGGGGGATGTCCACGCCGAGCAGGTTCAGGTTCACGTGGTCGAGACCCGTTCGCGTGTACTCGACGTCCTGCCGCCATTCCTGCAGTTCTACGATCAGCTCGACCCGTTTCTGAAAGCGAATGGACCGAATGCCGAAGATCGACCGCACGTCGATCAGCCCCAGCCCGCGGATCTCCATGAAATGCTTCACGACGTCAGAACCGGACCCCATGAGTATTCCCTCCCCCTTTCGCGTGATCATAACGACGTCGTCGGCGACAAGGCGGTGGCCCCTCTCGATCAGGTCGAGCGCGATCTCGCTCTTCCCGATGCCGGACCTCCCGGTGAGCAGCACCCCGATACCATAGACGTCGATGAAAGACCCATGGACGGCCGTCTGCGGGGCGAATTGGTCATCGAGGAAATCACTCAGGAAGTAGAGAAACTTCGTCGACTCGAACGGGGTTTGGAGGATGGAGACTGCGTGGTCCGTCGCAATCGACACGAGTTCATCGTCCAGGGAATTTCCGTTTGTGACGATGATGCAGGGAAGGTTGAACTGGAAAATAGTCTCGAACGCCTTGAGCCGCTCGCGAAGGCTGAGATGGCTCAGGTAGCGGATCTCCGTGTTCCCGAAAACCTGCACCCGGTCGTACGTGAAGAGCTCGACATAGCCGGCGAGTGCGAGGCCGGGGCGATGGATGTTCTTATCCCGGATCTGTTTCTCAAATCCCACCTCTCCGTTCCGCGACTCGAGCTTCAGCCGCTCCCGGAGGGCTTCAAACAGAAAGCCGACCGTGATGCTCTTTTTTCGCGCTTCCTTCGGATGGTCGAGTGCCATTGTCGTCCGGCCCTTTCTTCAGACCTTCAACCTGAGGGAACGAACCACCCGGCGGTCTTTATGATGAAGGCGTTCCTTGTATTTTTTCAGCTGGACGAGCACCTTCTCGGCCGCCTGGTCCATTGACTTCATAAACTCGTCGGACTTGGCGATGCCGGTGAGCACAGCGCCATAAACGGATACCTTCAGCTCTGCAACTTTCAGACTGCGCCTCGAATTCTCATGGCTGAGGACGACATCCGCGCTCAGGATGCCGTCGTAGTACTTCGAAAGCGAATCGACCGCCTGTCGCGCGTATTCGTGAAGCGCATCCTGCGCTTTGAAATGACGGGATGTCAGCCGGACGCGCATCGTCAAACTCCTGCGGGGAAGATGAAGTGCAGACGACTGTCGTTATGCTTTTGGGTGGGCGGCGTCATATGCTTTTTTGAGATGGGAACGGGAAACGTGCGTGTAGACCTGTGTTGTGGAGAGGCTCTCGTGACCGAGAAGTTCCTTGACCGACCGGAGGTCTGCGCCGCGATCCAGGAGATGCGTCGCGAACGAATGGCGAATCGTGTGGGGGCTCTTCTTTTCCACGTCGGAAACGCGCGCGATGTACTTTCCCACGATGCGCCCCACGGCCTGAGCGTAGAGCGGACCGCCGTTGCGCGCGACGAACAACGGTGCGGATCCGGACACGGTTCCGCGCGCCCGGAGATACTGCCCGACGGAGTCCAACGCCTTCCGGCCGACCGGAAGGATTCGTTCCTTGTTCCCTTTTCCCCGGACCTTCACGATCCCTTTCTCGCGCATGACCGCGCCGACCGTCAGTCCGAGGAGCTCGCCCCGCCGCATGCCGGTGCTGTAGAGCAATTCCAGGACGGCACGGTCTCGCATTCCCTCGACGGTGTCTCCGTCGGGAGTCGCGAGTACTTTCATCATCGTCTCCTCGTCGATATACTGCGGCAGGAGGCGCTCAGACCTGGGCGAGACGAGACGGAGCGTCGGGTTGGATGCGATGTGGCCCGCTTTTTTCAAATACCGATAGAGCGACCGGAGCGAAGCAATTTTGCGGGAGATCGTGCGCTTCTTGTATCCGCCGTCGTACAGGAGTCCGATGTACTCCCGCAACTCCTGCTTCCGGACGGCGTTGAAAGACGGAAGCTGGCGCTGCTCCAGAAACGATACGAACGACTCGAGGTCGGTTTCGTACGACTGGATGGTACGTTGCGAGTAGTTACGCTCGGCCGAGAGATACCGGAGATATGTCAGGAGAAGTTCGTGCATGAAACGGAGGGGCTTATGCCGGAATGGCAACCTCCTCCTTGACGAGTTCGTTCTTGCATGCGGGGCAAATGTGGTACTCACCCTTCGCCTGGGAGTACTTCACAACCACGTACGGATTTCCGCACGACGGACATTGGCGGTTCACCGGCTTATCCCACGAAGCGAAGTCGCATGATGGATAGCGCGAGCAACCATAGAATGTCCGTTTCCCTTTTTTGGTCTTTCGCTCGACCAGGTCTCCCTCCTTGCACTTCGGACATTTGATGCCCATCGAGATCGGCTTCGTATTCTTGCATGTGGGATAGTTCGAGCAGCCGAGGAACGTGCCGAATCTCCCTCCTTTCACGACCATGTCCCCTCCGCAGAGTTCGCACTTTCCGCCGATGATGTGTTGATGCTTCTCCTGGTCTTCCGCGAGGGGTTTCGTGTTCTTGCATGACGGATATCCGGTGCAGGCCATGAACCTCCCGTTCCTTCCCCATTTGATCACCATCGGCTTTCCGCACAGCTCGCACACTTCCTTGGTTGCCTCCTGCAGCGACTTCTTGATGTTGGAGGCGGCGCTCGACGCCTTCTCGACGGCATGATGGAACGGTTCGTAAAAATCCTTCATCACACTCAAATAGTCCTGTTTTCCCGAAGCGATCGTGTCGAGCTCCTCTTCCATCTGCGCGGTGAACCGGACGTTGAAAATCTCGGGAAAATGCTTCGTCAGCAATTTATTCACCTGCATGCCCAATTCTGTTGCGTACAGCTTTCTCTCCTTCTGCTCAACATACTTCCGGTCGATCACCGTGCTCACGATGAGGGCATAGGTACTCGGACGTCCGATCCCGAGCGATTCGAGCTCCTTGACGAGACTGCTTTCCGTGAAACGCGCGGGGGGTTTCGTAAAGTGCTGGCGCGGGATGAGGTCGTTCAGCGACGTCGATTGCCCTTCTGCGAGCGACGCAGGGATCTTTGAAATGGGGTCCGCGTCTTCCGTCTCGGGGGAAGACTCTTCCGCCAGGTCGTCGTATACCTGCAGAAAGCCGCGGAAGGTCGACGATTGGTCGGTCGCACGGAAGAGATAATCGCCTCCCGTCACATCGACCGAGATCTGCTCGAACTGCGCGGCGGACATCTGACACGCGACGAACCTGTTCCAGATCAGTTCGTAGAGCGCGAACATATCCTTGTCCAGATACTTTCTGACCGATTTCGGCGGATGCTTGATCGATGTCGGCCGGATCGCTTCATGCGCATCCTGCGACGCCTTCCCTTTCTTGAACATCCGGGGTTCCTTGGGGAGATACTCCTTGCCGTAGTTCCCGTAGATATACTCGCGAACGTGCGTAACCGCCTCCTCGCTCAGCCGCGTTGAGTCCGTCCGCATATAAGTCACGAGACCCGTCAACCCTTCCTCGCCCAGTTCGACCCCCTCATACAGTTTTTGGGCGAGCATCATGGTCCGCTTGGCAGAGAAACGGAGCCGCCGGGCCGCTTCCTGCTGCAACGTGCTTGTGATGAAGGGCGGAGGGGGATTTCGCTTGACCGGACGGCGCTCGACGGCAGAGACCGCATATCGCTGCTCCCGGATGCTGGAGATGTACCCTTTTGCCGTGGTCTCGTCGGGAATCCGGGGATCGCTGCCGGCAACCTTCGTCAGCTTCGCCAGAAATTTTTCACCCGCCGACGTGAGGAACTCGCCGGTGATCGACCAGTACTCCACGGGCACAAAGCCGCGAATGGCTTCCTCGCGCTCGCAAATAAGCCGCACCGCGACCGATTGCACGCGTCCGGCCGAGAGGCCGTAGTAGACCGTTTTCCAGACGAATGGGCTCACTTTGTAGCCGACGATCCGGTCCATCGCCCGCCGGGCTTGTTGCGACATCACGAGCGACTCATCGATCCGTTTCGGATGCGACATTCCCTCCTGAATGCCCTCGGCCGTGATCTCGTGGAACAGGACGCGCTTGATATCCTTGTTGACATCGTGGACTTCGTCCGCAATGTGGGCGGCTATTGCCTCCCCTTCACGGTCCGGGTCTGTGGCAATGAAGACCGTCTTCGCTTTGGCGGCTTTGTGACGGAGCCGCTCCAGGACGTCCTGCTTGCCGTCAATCGTCTCATATACGACTTCAAAGCCCTTGTCGACGTCGACGCTCAACTTGCTTTTTGGGAGGTTTTTGATGTGGCCCACCGACGCTTCCACATCGTATGCCTTTCCCAGATATTTATTGATCGTCTTCGCCTTGGAGGGAGACTCGACGATGACCAGTGACTTTTCCATTCCGCCTGAGACGTTTAGTGAATTGAATCGTTGCCGCTGAGCGAAATCCTTCCGCTGCCGGAGGGATTATCGCTGTCGAACAAAACGCCCGCGACGAACGATTTGATTTCGGCCAGGCCGACCAGCGAGAAGCCGGCCGCCATGATCCGTTCCACGATCGATTCGATATCGTTGTTCGTCAGGAGCCCGAGCTGATGACACTGGAGAAGATAGCCGAACGACTCCGTGCTGATGACCATCTTCTCGACGTCGTTCAGGACCCGGTGTGAATCGGACCTGGCCTGCGTGGGCGTCACGAGTTGCTGACCCGCAGAAATCCGTTCGAAGACCCAGGAAAAAGCCGTCGAGATCTCCGTCTGCGTGTACCCATCGCGCGTGAGCGATGCGACGTCGACTTCGCTCAACTGCTTGCTCGAGTTGAGCTCTCCGACGAGGTAGACGATTATTTCCACGATTCGTTCATGCATCGGGGCGGGGCCTCTTATTGATTGATTCCCGAAAGGTAAACATCCTCACGCTTTGTCATCCTTCGTTTTTGCGCCGGCGTCCGGTCGTCGTAACGGAGGGCGTGCAGAAGCCCATGGATCAACAGGCGTTTCGACTCGGTCGCAAATGATACGCCGTATCGGCGCGCCTGGACGCGGGAACGGTCGAGATTCACGTATATTTCGCACTCGGGATTCCGCGCATCGCCGAGCGAGAAGGAAATGACATCCGTCGTCCGGTCGTGGCGCAAATACCGCCTGTTCATCCGCCGCATAACCGGGTCGCTCGTATAAACGACCGACAGCCGCGGAATGCTCGCTCTCTCCCCCCGTAGAACACGACGGACAACGCGGAAAGTTTCATCCCTCGAAATCCGGAGAAATCGATGCCCGTACAGAACGTCGATCATCCCCGACGCACTTTCTTGGTCCTCATCCGGCTCGCTGAATTCCGCCGGCGCGAACCGACAACCTCATTCGTAAACTCTTCTTCGCTCATCGGGGGCGAAGGAAGCACCCCTTCGCTGAGCGAGAGGGCAATCCCCGACAGCATGACCTCCGGTCCGAGCGTCGTGAAGTCTCCCGACAGAATTTCCCGGTCGACGTTGGCGTACAGGGAACAGCCGCCCCCCTTTTCCACGGTCAGCCCCGAAAGTTTCCCGTCCGTTTCGCCGACAAAAGTCACCTCTCCCAGCATCTTGCTGACCACGTAGCCGGTGCAGAAATGGAGCTGGAGGTGAGCGTTGGATGTATAGACGGAAACGAGATTCCCCTTCCGCTTGCCGATGTCGATGTTCGGATAGATTTCCACGACAACATGGCGCTCGCTCCCCTGCGCATCGAACTCGAATCGGAAATGGTTGCCGACCCGTTTCGGTCGCAGGCCGAGCGTCCGGCCTAACGATTGTATGTCTTTTTCGGCAAACTCCACCATGCACGCTCCGGGCTAGGCGATATTCCCTGAAAACAAAAACCCCGGTAAGGCCGCCGTCGATGAATGACGGAAGACATTTTCGGGGCATCCGAAGGAACGCGGTCGAATGTTCTGCTGGTCGATGATTGTTGCGCGATAGTCCTCTGGTTTATCCACGGACCGAATGACCCGTCTCCTCACGACCACTGAACCGACCTTCGGTCCTCGATTGGCCAATATAATGACGCCGCCGGACAGAGTCAAGTTTCAGACTGTGATCGTCGTGTTCTCCACGGCTGCTTCGCACTCGAATTTATAACCGCGGCCCTTGACTTCCTTCTTACATTTTCGAAGGATATCGTCGACTTTGTCGTCGCTGTGATTCTGGTCGTGATGGAAGAGATACAGCCGGCGAACCCCCGCCTCCGCCGCCACGCGGAGCGTGAACAGATAATGCGAATGACCCCAGCCCACCCGGTCGATGTATTCCTCCGGCGTGTACGTGGCGTCGTGGATCAGGACGTCGGCGTCTTTGCAGAAGTCGAACACCCGCGAGTTGGGGTCTCCGCTCTCGACGGAGAATTTTTCTTTCACGATCGCCTCAAAGTTTGTGAGTGACGAAGCGGCGGCGCGGTCGAACGGCTCATTGTCACTCACATAAACCAGAATTTTCCCCTGATACTCGATACGATACGCAACGGTAAATCCCGGGTGGTTGACGTAGATCATCTTCACATGCGCTTCGTGAATCATCATCTCCCCTTCGTCCCGAATCGGCACAAAGGTGATCTTCGCCTTCAAATCGTGGAGAGCGACAGGAAAATAGATGCGGTTCATCTGCTCGGCAATGATTTCGCTGAGCGATTTTTCCGGTCTCTCCGTTCCGACGATTGTCAGTTCGTTGCCCGAAATGAACGCAGGTTTAAAGAACGGGAAACCCTGGATGTGGTCCCAGTGAGGATGGGTGATGAGGAGATGGGCTTTGACCGATTCTCCGTTGTTGATCAAATAGTCGCCGAAGTTCCTGATGCCGGTCCCTGCGTCAAGGATCACCAGCTGGTCGTCGTCGAGACGGAGCTCAAGAGACGGCGTGTTACCGCCGTATCGCACGGTATGCTTCCCCGGCGTCGGGATCGAACCGCGGACACCCCAGAAGGTGAGTTTCATCGACTTCTCCGGAATTCAGCGAGCACGATATTCGTGAGCGTAGTCCACATAGTTTTGAGCCGATCGGGCCAGCGAATTCTTTTCCTCCGCCGAGAGTGTTCTGCGGACAGTCCCGGGCGAACCGGCCACCAACGAGCCCTCCGGAACCTCGAAGTGCTCAAGGAGCAACGATCCCGCGGCCACGATGGAATTTCGAGCAACCCGCACGTCGTCAAGCAGAATGGCGCCCATGCCGATCAGACAGTTGTCCCCCACGGTGCAGCCGTGGAGGATGGCAGAATGACCGACAGTAACATTCGAGCCGACGTGAACCGAATACCTGTTTGCCGTCACATGCAGAACCGCATTGTCCTGAATATTGGTCCGGGCACCGATTCTGACGGGATAGATGTCACCCCGGATAACAACGTTGAACCAGACGCTGCTGTACTCGTCAATTTCCACATCTCCGATGATTCTGGCTCCCTCGGCAATGAAGACCTTTGGGGAAATCTTCGGAGTTTTTCCGTTGAACGGAATGACCGAACTCATTTTGGTTCGACATACACAGGCGGCTGCCAGCTGTCATGTTTCCAGCTCTTCAGCTGTACCTTGATACTGCCAAGAAACACCTTCATCCGCGCGACAAGCGGGATGCGCGCTTCGTCATTGCTGAACCATCCTTCGAAGCCGCCGGTGAGCCCATACACGCCCACAAAATCCGCCCGGCCGACAAAATGGACTGCGTCGACCGGATAATCGACGGCGTCGATCTCGGCCGGCTCGCGCTGGTCCAGAAACGCGATGAGCGTTGACTCCTGCTTGTTCTCGATAAACGTCGGCACGTGCTCCTGCCGGTGCTCGCGGCAATGCTGGCGCGCGTAGAAAAAGAGCGACATTCCATCCTGGCATTGCGATTGAATCGGGACGGTGTCGCGTTCCCGGACCTCTTCCCGACCGTCGGGAAATCGCGTGCCGCTTGAAAAATAGAGCTTCCGGTTGTCGTAATCGAAATTCATTGTTCGGACGTCGACACTTTTTGACGAACTGTCCTCGCCGACCCAGCTGTACGAAAAAACCCGTTGGTCCATGTCTCCGAAGAAGCGGACGTGGACATCGGTCAGCCAGCTGAGAGACGGATTGGAATCGATGTTCGTTTGCGCGGTGTAAATCGTTCTTCCGCGGTCTATTCGTTTGTCGACGATGCGGAACCGGATCGTTCCGACGCTGAAGAAGGAATAGCTGACGTGATACTCGAGTTCTTCGCCGACGCTGAGAACAGAGGCCGTTGTATCGGACGAGTCCGGATAGACGAATGATCCATTCGTGGGAAGGAATTGGGTGGGATGGGGAATGAACCAGCCAATCGCCGCGCAGGCCGTCAGGAAGAGAACAGCCCCGATGATGGGCTTTCGAACGCTCATGCCCCGCTAATTCAACTTGGCTATTTTCTCCGCCTCCGGAAAGAGTGTGAGGGCCTTCTGGAATTGATTGTCGACCTCCAGCATGACGGCGATGAGGCCTTCGAACCCGAAGAGCGATGACCCAATCTCCCCCTTCAGACGTGCCTTAATATAGAGCTGGTCTTTGTCAAAATCCTTGTCATCGACCGTGATTCCCTTTGATTCGACGAATTTCCGGAAATCTGCCAGCATCGAAGAACTCAGCTCGTACGATTTCGTGAAATCGGTAAGCGACATTCCGTATTTTGCGCGAAGGGCGAGACCCGGACCTTCCATGTACGATTTCGCGAAATCGAAAAAGAGATTCCGTCGAAAGATCGATTGGAAGAGCGTCGTCGTATTCCCGAACTTGACCACGTAGTCGGGGGTAATTCCCCCGCCTCCGACAACCTGTCGGCCGCCGTTGGTCTTGAATACCTGCGCCGTCGAGTCGGCTTTCGCGTCGTGCGTGTGCTCGATGTTTTCCCCTTCCTGCTCCGACCGCTCAAATGCCTCTTCCTGGTATTTTTCCCGCTCCTTGCCCTCATACGAACGCTGAATGAGACGCCCGCTGGGGGTATAATATTTCGCAATCGTCAGGCGGATGGCGGAACCGTCGCTGAGCGTCCACTGCCTTTGCACCAGCCCTTTCCCGAACGTCGTTTCCCCGACGATCAATCCCCGGTCCCAGTCCTGAATCGCCCCCGCGACAATCTCGCTCGCGCTTGCGGATCCGTTGTCGACGAGAATGATGAGGGGAAGTTTTTCGTACGGGTCTCCCGTTTTTGCGTAATACGCCTCGTCAAATTCGGAACGGCGTGCCTTCGTGTAGACGATCCGGCGCGGCTGGTCCTTCGTGCCGCCGTCGAGGAACAAATCCGCCATATGGTAGGCCTCTTCGAGATATCCGCCGCCATTCATCCGGAGGTCGAGGATGAGCCGACGCATTCCCTCGCTCTTCAACTGTCCCAGGGCCTTGTTCATCTCGTCGTGGGTCGTTTCCTTGAACTGATTGACTTTTACGTAGCCGGTCTGGTCGTCCACCATCAGCGCGGCGTCGATACTGACGATCGGGATTTCGTCCCGGATGATTTCGTAATCGAGGCGGTCCTGGATTCCGGGGCGCACAATCGTGACTTTCACCTTCGTTCCCTTGGGTCCGCGCAGCGAACGTATGACCTGGTCGTCCTTGAAGCCGATCGAGGAACTGTCGTTGATCCGAACGATCCGGTCATTCGAGAGAATGCCCAACCGCGCCGAGGGACCGCCGCCGACCGGTTCCATGACCGTGATGGTGTCGTTGATGACCCGGAATTGGATCCCGATCCCTTCAAACTTTCCCTTGAAGTCCTCTTTCACTTTTTCGAATTGCTTCGCGGGGATGTAGACCGAGTGGGGGTCGAGCGTGTTGAGCATTCCGACGATCGCGGCTTCGGTCAGTTTTTGCGTGTCGACGTCTTCCACGTAATATTTTTCCGTGAAACTCAAAACGTCCTTGAATTTCGAGAGTTGCTCGTAGATGTTGTCGGCAGAGACGAGCTTGTTGATCTGCATCCCTGCGAAGAGACTGACGACAACCAGGGCCGCTACCGTGATCGATGAAAACCGCTTATTCATGACGTTTGTCCTTCCCGCCCGCGCACGTGGAATATTC
The DNA here is from genome assembly GCA_035499415.1 of Bacteroidota bacterium. Lineage (GTDB taxonomy): Bacteria > Bacteroidota > Ignavibacteria > UBA10030 > UBA10030 > DATJYV01. The sequence goes on along the minus strand of DATJYV010000079.1, from coordinate 9,225 downwards.
TCATAAAGAGAAAGATACTGGATTTCGGGCGAAAATCAAACTGGGAAGATTAACCGGTAGTGTCCTATTTCCACGCAATCGTCACCCGGAACTTTGCGCCAGAGGCCTGCCCAACTTTGAATCGGTCAGATGCTGAGCCCCCGTTGGCTAACACGGAACAACCATGAACGTCGAAATTCATTCGTTCTCCCGGCCCGCGGTCGCAGAGATTCGTGTTGTCCCCAAATAACATAACAAGACGATCGCGTTGGTCATGTTCGATCAGATAGTTTCATCGTGCCACATTCGAGTTTCGTACTCGCAGTGGCCATCGTGCTTGCCATGGGAATATGCGTTCAATCGGAACCAGGGGTCATGGGTCGGAAGTTCATTATTTTTCCGGTTTCATTTGCGGGAACAGAATCACGTCACGAATTGAATCCTGATTCGTCAGGAGCATTGTCAGCCGATCGATACCAATCCCCAGGCCTGCGGCCGGAGGCATTCCGTATTCCAACGCCCGCAGGAAGTCCTCGTCGAGTACCTGCGCCTCTTCGTCCCCCCGTGCCCGGAGCTTCATCTGCTCCTCGAACCGCGCCCTTTGGTCCAGCGGGTCGTTCAATTCGGAGAAGGCATTGCAGATTTCCTTTCCGTTGACGATACCTTCGAATCGCTCCACCAATCCCTCTTCCGTCCGGTGCCTCTTGGCGAGCGGCGACATCTCAACGGGATAGTCGATGATGAACGTCGGTTGGATCAAATGCGGCTCGACCTTTTCGCCGAATATCCCGTCCACGATCGCTCCCGGCCCCATGGACGGCTCGAGTTCCACGTGCAGACGCCTGGCTGCATCCCGCATCTCCTTCTCGCTCTTTCCCCGCAGATTTTCACCCGTGAATTCCTTGATGGCATCGAACATCGTCAACCGCTTCCAGGGAGGCGTGAAATCGATCTTCTGCTTTCCGATTTCCACGACCAGCCCGCCGCAGACCGCCATCGCCACTTCGCCGATGAGCTTCTCCACGAGCTCCATCATCCACCGATAATCCTTCAAGGCGACATACAACTCCAGCATCGTGAATTCCGGATTGTGCGCCCGGTCCATTCCTTCATTCCGAAAATCCTTCGAAATCTCGTAGACACCTTCATATCCCCCGACGATCAACCTCTTGAGGTAGAGCTCGTCGGCAATGCGAAGATACAGGTCGATATCCAGCGCGTTGTGATGCGTCTTGAAGGGCCGCGCCATTGCCCCGCCGTAGACCGGCTGGAGAACCGGCGTCTCAACCTCCAGATATCCCTGACCGTCCAGATACCTGCGTATCGTCGACACGAGCTTCGCCCTTTTGAGAAACACCTCGCGCACGTGCGGGCTGACGATGAGGTCGACATACCGCTGGCGGTATCGCAGCTCCTTGTCGGAGAACGGGTCGAAAACGGACTTCGTCCCATCCTCTTCCACTTTCTCCTTCACGACGGGAAGCGGTCGGAGCGACTTGGAGAGAAGTACGAGTTCCCGGGCGTGGACCGAGATTTCGCCCATTTTTGTCCGAAAGACAAACCCTTTCACGCCGATGATGTCGCCGATATCGAGGAGCCGGAACATGTCGTACGGCTCTCCAAGGTCGTCGCGCCGAAGATAGATCTGGATTTTTCCCTGCGCGTCGAGAATATGGCAGAACGACGCCTTGCCCATCCTCCGGATCGACATGATGCGCCCGGCAACGGAGACGCTTCGGGGCGGTTCATCTTCCTTGAACGAACCGACGATCTCGGCGGAGAACGCGTTCCGCTCAAACTCGTACGGAAAGGGATTGAACGGAAGTTTTCGCAACTCCTCCAGCTCCTCGCGCCGCCGGCGCATGAGAGCGTTCAGGTCTTCGTCTTCGCGCATGTTCTCCTGACCGGGAGGATTTGCTGAACTCGATTTCATGTCAGGAGGGACGATGATTCCGGAAACATCCGGTCGACTTCATCGGACCTCGCGGGTCTGGGAGGAGGAAACAGATTTTTCGGGGACGATTCTCCCGGTCATCAAGGTGAGCTCGCGAATCGCGGAGGCGTGGATTGGCTGAACCATGTCCCACGAGAAGCGCCATTCCCAATTACCGGTGGAGGTCCCGGGATAGTTCATCCGGTGTTTGGTACCGAGGCCGAGTACGTCCTGGAACGGGATGATTGCCATGTCGGCCACGGATTGATACGCAATGCGTATGAGTGTCCAGTGAATGTCCGCGCCGTTGGTCGCGCTGTACCGCCGGACAAAGTCTTTCTCGTGATCCGGGGCGGAACCGTACCAGCCGATCGTCGTATCGTTGTCGTGTGTTCCCGTGTAGACGACGCAATTTGGAACAAAGTTGTGAGGAAGGAACGGATTGTCGGCGCCGTCGGAGAACGCAAACTGGAGAATCTTCATCCCCGGATATTGGAATCGGTCGCGGAGCGCGGTCACATCCGGTGTCATGAGGCCAAGGTCTTCCGCTATGATCGGGAGCTTGCCGAGCGTCCTGTCGACGGCGTTGAAAAGTCCGGCCCCCGGCCCTTTGAGCCACGTTCCCCGTTCGGCGGTCTTCTCCGACGCCGGAATTGCGTAGTATCCGGCGAAGCCCCGGAAGTGATCAATGCGAAGGATGTCAAAGAAGTCGAGAGTCCGTCGAAAGCGATCGACCCACCAGCGGAATTTCTGCTTCTTCATCACGTTCCACTTGTACAACGGATTCCCCCACCGCTGTCCCGTCTTGCTGAAGTAATCCGGTGGGACACCGGCAACAAGCCTGGGATTCCCATGCTCGTTCAGCTCGTACGCATCGGGATGCGACCAGACGTCCGAGCTGTGGTGTGCAACGAATATGGGAATATCGCCGATGAGCCGGACGCCACGGCTGTTCGCGTACTGCTTCAGCTTCGTCCACTGAAGGGAAAAAATCCATTGAGCAAACTTATGGAATTCCACCCGACGACGCAAATCATTGGACGCGGCTTGCAGAGCCGAACGCTTCCGCAGAGCCAGGTCAGGCGCCCACGCGGTCCACACTTCTCCGGGACGGGAATCCTGAATCGCGCTGAACAGGGCATAGTCCTCGAGCCACGATTTCTGTTCTGAGGAAAAAAGGTCGAACGATTTTCTGTCCTTCTGGTCGGACGATTTGAAAAAAGTCGATGCTCCCTTTTCCAAAAGCGTTCGGCGATAGGGGATGACCGACGAAAAATCGACGCGGTCCGTCGGAAATGACGGTACGTTTGCGAGGTCCTGGGGCTGCAGCCATCCGCGCCGTTGCAGGTCCTCGAGGTCGATGAGCAGGGGATTTCCGGCGAACGCGGAGAGACTCATGTAGGGGGAGTTCCCCATCCCGATGGGGCCGATGGGGAGCATTTGCCAATGCGCCTGGCCCGCCGACACGAGCCAATCGACAAAATGGTAGGCGGCCGAGCCGAGGTCTCCGGATCCGAACTTTCCGGGAAGAGAGGTTGGATGGAGAAGGATGCCGGCGCTTCTTCGAAATCTCATGGAGCGCTACGGCGAAACAACGGATGGGAGACCGGCGAGGTTCCTCAAACTCCGAACCTCGGCTCTGGTAAGGTATCGCCAGCTCCCGCGCGGCAAACCAAGAGGGGTGATGCCCGCGAATGAAACGCGGTCGAGCTGGCGGACATCGTGGCCGAGCTTTTCAAACAGCCTTCGGACCTCCCTGTTACGGCCTTCGTGAACCATGACAAGAACTTTCTTTCGCTTGGATCCCGTGATGCACTCCGCCCGTTGCACGCGGGCAAACCCGTCTTCGAGTGAAACGCCCCTTCGGAGATTCCGTAAATCGTCGTCCGAGGCCGGTTCCCGCAGAGTCACGCGATACATTCGCTCGAACTCCTTGCTCGGATGCAGAAGCGCGTGGGCCAGCGTTCCGTCATTCGTGAAGAGGAGCACGCCCGTCGTGTTTCGGTCGAGACGGCCGACGGGAAACACCCGGTCGCGGACCTGGACGTATTTCATGACCGTGTCGCGCCCCTTCTCGTCGCTCATAGTCGTGATGGCGTCCTTCGGCTTATTGAGGACAATATAAATATTTCTCCCCACAACGTGGATTTGTTTGCCGCGCACGGTGACGTGGTCCCGGGAAGGGTCTACCCGCACCCCCAGTTCCGTTACCGCACGGCCGTTGATCTTGACCGCGCCAGACAGGATTAATTCGTCGTTGCTTCGCCGCGAACCGACACCGGCCATTGCCAGAAATCGGTTCAGCCGAACAACCTCCGGATGATCCCCTGAATTTTTTTCCTCCAACTTTCCCATCTGGTTTGGGGAGATTTGACGGTGAGGGGTGAGGGTTCGGTCGACGTGTGCGATTGGGTCGATGGGTCGATGTCGATCCCGTCTTGAAGCCGGGCCTCGGAAGGCGGGGCCGATGGGGCCTCTTCCGCGCGTTCTCCCAGCAAAGGAGCGACTAAATCCGGCTCTCCGGTTGCAGATTCGATCGGAGGGCCCGCAATCGCTTCGGGCGTCAGCGGTTCGACTTCGGCGACGGATTCATCCGACGGTACGGCCGCGGCAGGCGGAGGGTTTTGAGTTTCCGCAGCGACAAATCTCTGAGCCGGCTCATCGGCACCTGCCTGCTCCGGGGCGATCGGGCTCCCATGCTCAAGCTCCTCGCTCCGTTTCTGATCCTGCCCGGGTGTTTCGGATTGAACCTTTCGAATTTCCCTGGCCCGCGTTCGTGGTACGATTTCTACGTCTCCTGTGAGCTGCGGCTTTCTCTTGGGAATGTGCGGAAGAAGCGATTCAAACTCCTCTTCGTCCTTTTTCTTTTCCTCCTCCGCTCCCGCCTGGGATTCGAGCATCCGCCTCTCAGTTTCAAACTGGCTCTCCCCGAGGATCTCCTCAATCTCCCTCGGTCGCGGTAGATCCGTGATCTCGTTCAGCCCAAAATGTTTCAGGAATTCCCGTGTCGTGCCGTAGAGCAGCGGCCGCCCGACCGTCTCAGCCCTTCCCGTCACAGTCACAAGATCCTTCTCAAGAAGCGTCTTCAAGACATAGTCGCAATCGACGCCCCGGATAGCTTCAATCTCGCTTTTCGTCACCGGCTGTTTGTAGGCGATGATCGAAAGCGTTTCAACGCCGGACTGCGAGAGTTTCCGGCGAGTCTGCTCCTTGTAGAGCTTTCCGATCCAGCCGGCGTAATCCGGGCCGGTCGCAAACTGGAACCCTCCCGCGATGGCGACGATCCGGTACGGCCTTCCCGCTTTTTCATACTCCGCGTTGAGTTCGGCGACAAGATGCCGGATGGTCTCCGCATCAATCCGGCGTGAGGGGTCGTTCCGGTCGCTCCACTCATAAATTGCCTTCAGCTGACGCACCGAGAGAGGTTCGGGAGCGGCGAAGATGAGCGCTTCGACCAGGTCCTTGAGACTTGCGGGAAGCTGAAGGGGCAACTCTGCGTTCCCCTCGATCGCCGTCTCGTTCGTGGTATCGTGTTTGGAGGTTGGGATCATGAGACGTTTCTCATTATGGAAAGGTCGCCGAAGGCCTGAGACTGACGTACGATGATCTTTTTTGACCGAACGACTTCAAGGAGCGCAAGAAAGGTTACGACCACGCGAATTTTTTCCTGCATATCCTGGACGAGCTCGAGAAATGTGGCTTCCGAACGGCGCGAGAAGAAATCGAGGATGTACGCGATCTGGTCTTCGATCGTGACATTTATGCGGACGATCTCGTGCACGAACCTCTTCGGCATACGTTCCATCGCAAATTTGAACGAGGCAATGAGATCGAAAAACGAGACGTCCTGGACAAGATCCTCCGTGGTTTCCGGCTCGACCGTTCGCGCATCCGCTTCGTAGTACATCCGCGTATGCGAGAGCATTTGAAGCTCCTCCTTCCGTTTCAATTCTTCCGCCATCTCTTTGTATCGTTTGTACTCGATGAGACGTTTGACGAGCGCCGCCCGCGGGTCGGCTTCCTCTTCATTGCCCGGTTCCGGCGGGAGAAGCATCTTCACCTTGATCTGCATGAGTTCTGCCGTCATCACGACAAATTCCCCGGCAACCTCCAGGTCGAGCTGCTGCATGAAGTGAAGATAATCCAGGAATTGTTTCGTGATCGTCGAGATGGGTATATCATAAATGTCGAGCTCGTCTCTCTTGATGAAAAAGAGAAGCAGGTCGAGGGGTCCTTCGAAGTCGTGAAGTTTGACGTTGTACATTGCAGTCAGCGATCAACCAAGTTGCATGGCGCTGCGGACCTCGGCCATCGTTTGCCCGGCGACGACCCGTGCCCGTCGCTCACCGTCGGCGAGGATTCCGGCAACGTCCTTCGGCCGCGACTCGTAGTACGCGCGCTTCTCCCGAATCGGGCCCAGCGCGGTCGAGATATGGGCCGCACAGTTTGCCTTGCATTCGACACAACCCAGGGCGCCCGATTCGCATCCTTTCCGAATATCCGGAACCTCGTTCGCATTGAACTTATTGTGGTACGAAAAGACGAGACAGATGTCGGGTCTCCCCGGGTCGCCCTTGCGAACCTTCTGCGGGTCGGTAACGGCCGTCTTCATTTTTGACGAGATGTCGGACGGACTGTCGGAGAGCAGGAGCGTGTTCCCAAGCGATTTGCTCATTCGTTTTCCGTCAAGGCCCGGGAGCCGTGCGAATTTCGTAATCTTCCCCTCCGGCTCTTTAAACACCGGTTTATCGGGACAATACTGCGCGTTGAATCTCCGGGCAATTTCCCGCGTTATCTCGATGTGGGGCAGTTGATCCTCTCCGACCGGAACAAGGTCTCCCTTGTACAATAAGATGTCAGCCGCCTGCAGGACCGGGTAGCCGAGGTGCCCGTAGGCAACGCCTTCCATCTGCAGGTCGCGAACTTGTTCTTTCAGAGTCGGGTTCCGTTCGAGACGCGACGTGGTCACGAGCATCGAGAGGATCAGATGGAGTTCCGCGTGCTCCTTGACCTGGGACTGCCGAAACATCGGACTCTTCCCCGGATCAACGCCCGCCGCAAGCCAATCGATGAGCATCTGACGGCTGTTTTCTCCGATGTCCCGTGTGTCCGGGTTCGTTGTCAGCGCGTGATAGTCGGCTATGAGATGGTAGTTTTGATATTCGGACTGGAGGGCAACCCAATTCTCGAGCGCGCCGACAAGATGCCCGATGTGCAGACGTCCCGTCGGTCGCATGCCGCTCAGGATTACCTTCTTCTGTTCGTTACCCAGTACCTCAAACTCCTTCAGAAAATTGGTTTGGCAGCTGTGGAAAGATCCCCCGGAAACCCGGTCAGTTCATGAAAAGATACGGCTTCCAATGGTCGTCCACGGCTCCAACGAAATGGCGAATGAACATGACGTGGTTCGGCCTTATCGGCCGGCGCAGAAGCGACATGCTCGCCTCGTGCGGTGTCCGGTCCCCTTTCCGGTTGTTGCAATGGACACAGGCGGCGACCAGGTTTTCCCATGTGTCCGACCCGCCGCGGGCCTTCGGAATGACGTGGTCGACCGTCAGTGTCAGGTCGGCTTTCCCGCAATACTGGCACCGGTGACTGTCGCGGCGAAGAATGTTCTTTCGCGAAAGGACGATTTTCTTGTAAGGGACACGAACGTAGACGGCGAGACGCACGATGCTCGGGAATGGCATCGCGGTCGAGACGGAGTGAAGATACCTTCCTTCCCAGGCGGCAATCAATTCTGCCTTGCCGAGCCAGAGAAGAACCACCGCTTTCCGGACATTGCAGACACTGAGCGGCTCGTAATTGTGGTTGAGGACCAAAACCTTGCGACTCAGCTTCCCGCCTGTTGCAACTTCGTTCAATTGCGCACTGAAGACCTAAACACCTCCTTCCGAACGTCCTACGATACTTGCTTCATCCGATTCTTGAAACCCTTGAGCGAGATTACCCAAAAATATAGCACAATCGTCAAAAAGAGTCAACACACGAGTTTGAGAGCAGTGTCCTCAATTCAGTGGGCTCCACCGTATTAAGGAAGCGTCATGCTGAACTCGTTTCAGCATCTGACGTTCACAGACCCCGAACCTCAGCCAGAGGCTGATGGGCCTTCGGCCCAAAGTTCGGGGTGACGGTTGCTTGGAAATAGGACACTACCAGTTTGAGCGGTTGGAAGGATGATGGATGAGGGGGATAGGAGATCGGCAGACCTTTTCTGCCGACGTTCCGGGTATTCCGGGGGCTAATGGCGATAGTGCGAGCGGACCTCTTTAATAGAGTCGCCTCCGAATTTCTCCAGGAAGGCATTTGCGATGACAGGTCCGATCACCGCCTCGCCGATGACAGAGCAGGCGGGAACGGCACACACGTCCGAACGCTCGTAGCGCGCTTTCACGATTTTCCGCGTCCTCATGTCGACCGACCGGAGCGGGTTCGCGAGAGTCGAGATGGGTTTCATGGCGGCATGCAGGATGATCGGTTGTCCGTTTGTCACGCCCCCTTCCAGTCCGCCTGCACGATTCGAAGTTCGCGCGATGATCCTGTTCCTGACAGCAAACTCATCGTGAACGTCCGACCCTGGAAGCGCGGCGTTCTCGAATCCGCTCCCGATCTCCACGCCTTTCACGGCCTGGATCGACATGAGCGCCTGCGCCAGGAGGCCGTCGAGTTTCCGGTCGTACTGGACATAGCTCCCGAGTCCGACGGGTACACCGGAGATAATCACCTCAAACATTCCGCCGAGAGTATCCCCGGATTTCTTTGAGCGCTTGATTTCCTGGATCGCGCGGCGGGTGGATTCCTTCTCGAGCATCCGCACGTCCGACCGGTCGGCACTTTCCGTAACCTTGTATGCTCCGCACGAAGCCCGCAGGTTCTTGGCCACGATGCGGTCCAATCTGCGGCGGTCCTTCGCGTGAACGCTTCCAATCTGGAAGACATGGCTTCCGATGAAAACTCCGAACTCCTCCAGAAACTTCCGCACAACCGTGCAGCATGCAACGCGCATGGCCGTCTCACGTGCACTTGCACGTTCGATGACGTTGCGAATGTCGTCAAAACCGTATTTGATGAAGCCCGCGAAATCCGCGTGCCCTGGTCGCGGAATCGTCACACGCTCCACCTTCTGCGGACCTCCTTCAACGGCCATCTTGCTCTTCCAATTCTGGGAGTCGCGGTTGCGGATCACGAGCGCAATGGGCGAGCCCAGCGTCTTTCCGAAGCGAATACCAGACAAAATCTCCACCGCATCCGACTCGATTCGCATGCGGCCTCCCCTGCCGTACCCCTGCTGTCTCCGTCGGAGCTGATGGTCG
>DATJYV010000078.1:0-5918 GCA_035499415.1 Bacteroidota bacterium | reverse complement strand
ACCAGGAGGCGGTAGAGCTCTCGAGAATGCTGACGCAATGGTCAAAGAAATTTTATCACTCGGACCATTTCGTGGTGTGTTCCGGCGGAGGGCCCGGGATCATGGAAGCGGCTAATCGGGGAGCACGATTGGCAGGAGGGAAGTCCGTGGGACTCAACATCAGTCTTCCCTTCGAACAATCCGCCAATCCTTATATCCCCGACGAGCTCAATTTCGAGTTTCATTATTTCTTCATGCGTAAGTTCTGGTTTGCGTATCTCGGCAAAGCGTTCGTCATGTTCCCGGGGGGATACGGAACGTTTGATGAGCTGATGGAGATTCTCACATTGTTGCAAACCGAGAAGATCCGAAAGAAGGTCACCGTCGTGCTGTATGGTTCGGATTACTGGAGGCGGGTGGTGAATTTTCCTCTTATGGAAGAACTTCATCTCATCAGCCGTAAGGATTTGAATTTATTCTCCTACGCCGACTCTCCCAAGGAAGCTTTCGATATACTTGTCGACCATCTTCGCAGGAATTATCCGACAGCACGCATGCGGCCGTGACTGACACCAATTTTGAAATGGCTTCTCGATTGCCTATATTTGGTTTGTCGGAGGGGGTGATTTGGATTCGACGGGGATGAAGAAGCTCGAAAGGGCATGCCGTGGTCGCCGAGCCCACGTTAATAATCGGCAAATTCATAAGTGCTAATACCAATTACGCACTGGCTGCTTAATTAATTAGGCAGCCCGTTTGCATGGTCCTCGTCCACTGGGAGCATGCAAACGTCGACAAGGTGGACTAGCGGGGGCGTGTGCTCAAGGCGCGCCGGCGAATCCGCCGAAAGCGGAAACTCTTGAGCTTGCGAACGGTCAATCCTGCCTGCTGGAGTTTCCGGGCGCGAGATCAAAAAGCAGGATACGCATGTAGTCATTTTGAGGATCTTCTCTTCGGACCGGGGTTCGACTCCCCGCACCTCCACGCATTTCCATAAAGGAAGCCCGCATGTTCCGTGGGCTTCTTTTTTTTCGACCCTTGGCCTATGAAAAAAAACATTCCCTTTACCAAGATGTCCGGGGCAGGAAACGACTTCGTCGTCATCGATAATCGACGCGGCATGGTGTCGTCCGCTGCCAAGCTTGCTCGAATGTTGTGCGACCGGCGCTGGGGCGTAGGAGCGGACGGGCTTTTGCTTCTGGAGAAGAGCCGTAAAGCGGCGTACCGGATGATGTATTATAACGCCGACGGAAGTCATGGCGGAATGTGCGGGAACGGCGGGCGTTGCATTGCACGATACGCCGTCGGAATTGGAATTGCCTCGAAAGATCATACGTTCGAAGCTCTTGGGCACATTTACCGCGCCACGACAAGAAGCAAACAAATCCGCCTGCGGATGAAGGATCCGAAAGCGTTGCGGGACGGACTTGTTGTTCGGATCGGCGGAAGGACATGGCGGATGAGTGGTATCGACACGGGAGCTCCTCATGCCGTCATCCTCCTTGATCAAAGCATGAGTTTGGACAAGGTGGATGTGGTTAATATTGGAAGGAAGATCCGAAACCATGGGGCATTTTCGCCGCGAGGGACGAATGTGAACTTCGTGGAGAGGGTCGCCAGGGGTCGTATTCGAATGCGGACCTACGAGAGAGGTGTAGAGGCCGAGACCCTGGCTTGCGGGACCGGCTCAATCGCATCTGCGATCGTTGCGTCGAGGAGATGGAAGTTGCGTTCGCCCGTTGAAATACAGACCTCGGCCGGAAAAATTCTGACGGTAAGTTTTCATGCAAAGGGGGGCAAGTACAGCGACGTAGAGCTTCAGGGCCCGGCGATCGTGACATTTGAAGGAAACATCGATGTCTAAGTCATATGCGTTTATCGTCAACCCGGCTGCGGGGCGAGGCAAGGGAAAAGGGATGGCGGCGAGGCTGGAAGATATGATGCATCGATATCCTCTTGTGAAGAGAACGGTCGAAGAGACTCAAGACACGGGGGCCATGGAGCCGGCCCGGCGGCTGGCGAAGACCCACGATGTCATTGTCGCCGTAGGCGGAGACGGTACCGTCCATGAGGTTGCAAACGGAATTGCAAAGACCAGCGCGGCTCTGGCGGTGCTCCCGGTCGGTTCGGGCAACGACTTTGCCCGACTTTTTGGCCTGGCTCCCAATATTGAACGTGCGTTGCATGGTGTCATGAGTGGGATGACGATCCGGATTGACCTTGGGAGGATCCGAGTCCAGAACACCGACGGCCTTAAAGACCATTCGTGTTATTTCATAAACACAGCAGGCATAGGTCTTGACGCGGCAATAGCTGCGGCCAGTGCACGAATGAAGAGGTTTAAGGGATTACTTCTTTATCTCGTATCAACCGTCAGGACCCTTTCTCGGTTTCGAGCGCAGCAATACGAGATCCGATTAGGAAATCATCGACAGTCAGGGAAGTATTTGCTCGTCTGCTTTGGAAACGGTGACCGGGAAGGCGGCGGGTTTCAGCTGACTCCGGATGCGAGGCCTGATGATGGGGCGTTCCAGGTATGCGTTGTAAAGGAAATGTCTGCTTCAGCAGCACTCAGAGCAGTGCCGCTTGCTTTGCAGGGAAATCACGGCAGGCATCCGAGCGTTTCGTTAGTGACTGCAACGGCTGGACTTATAGAAAGTGAGGAGGCGATGATTGTCCATGCGGACGGAGAGATCATATCTTCGGGCGCACGTAAGGTCGCCGTTGGGATTGTGCCTGGAGGACTGCGGGTAATCGTTCCTGCCTGATTTGAGCTATAATATATATTATGTAAACTTGTTTCTTTCCCAGCCATTCTCATCTACCAGATACGCCATCCTCCACCGCACAATAATAAGCCCTTTCCATCTCCCGTCTCGTCACCTCAAGATCTCCGCTAAACCGAAAATTAGCGTCCATGGTGACTGTCCCTATCACACTGGACGGGACACCGGCGGCCTTTGATTCTCGAAGTATCAGTTCTGCGTTCCTTGGTGTAGCGGACACCACCACCAACGACTGAGTCTCTCCAAAGAGCTCGAAATCCTGCCTCTTAATCGCTTCATTTCGGCTATACATATTCGCTCCGATCTGAGATTCCGCATGAATAATACATTCAGCAAGGCAAACTGCGAGCCCTCCTTCTGACACATCGTGAGCAGAATTGACGTTCTGTCCCCGTATCAGTTCCTCTAGAAGCCGGTGTAAATTCTTTTCCCGCTGAATATCGAGGGCCGGAACCGGCCCGCCAATTGCCCCGGTCCGCATCAGCAAATACTCTGATGCTCCCACTTCTCCGCGGTTCTCTCCAAGAAGAACAATCGAATCACCCTCCTTTATGAAACCCATTCCGCACGATCTGTCGACATCCTCCAGAAATCCGAGCATTCCTATGACCGGAGTAGGATAAATCGGCCCATCCGGGCTCTCATTGTAGAAACTTACGTTTCCACCGGTGACGGGAGTCTCAAGAACCCTGCACGCTTCGCCAATTCCTTCAACCGCCTCCGAGAATTGCCAAAATATCTCCGGATCGTAAGGATTGCCGAAGTTCAGGCAATTCGTAATGGCGATCGGCCTAGCGCCGACGCACGCTACATTCCTCGCCGCCTCCGCGACGGCAATCATTGCTCCACGACGTGGATTCAAATACACATATCTCGCATTGCAGTCCGTAGTTAACGCCAACCCCTTCGATGTACCCTTGATCCTGACCACCGCTGCATCTCCGCTTAATCTCTGAGTGTTCGTCCGGACCATCGAATCATATTGTTCGTAGATCCATCTCTTGCTCGCAATTGTAGGGCGTCTCAAAAGTTCCAACAGCGGTTCCTTCAAGTCCTTGGGCTCCTGGACCGACTCAACGTCGAATGCTTCCAGTCGCTTGATGTACTCCGGCTGCCGCGCTTCCCGTTCGTACACTGGTGCCCCGCCTCCCAGAACCAATGTCGAAGCAGGAACTTCTGCAACCGACCTTCCCGACACAAAAACCCTAACGCGATTGGACCTATCGACATTTCCTATCACCTCAGCATGTAAGTCCCATCGCTGAAAGATCGAAACGACGTCCTTCTGATGCCCATCCTTAACGATGAAGAGCATTCTCTCCTGGGATTCTGAGAGCATGATCTCGTAGGCCGTCATTCCCGTCTCGCGCAACGGGACTAAATCAAGGTCGATTGACATTCCCGATTCACCCTTCGCCGCCATCTCGGTCGTGGAGCACGTTATTCCCGCTGCTCCCATGTCCTGCACTCCGACCACGTAACCGGAAGCTATCGCTTCAAGGGTCGCCTCTAAAAGCAACTTCTCGACAAACGGGTCGCCCACCTGAACGGACGGACGGCGACGGTCCGAATCCTCGCTGATTTCCTCCGATGCGAACGTCGCTCCGTGAATCCCGTCCCGCCCAGTCGAGGATCCGACAATCATCACGCTGTTTCCCGCTCCGTACGCCGTTGCGCGGGCAATCTTGTCTTTCTCCACGATACCCACGGCCATCGCATTGACCAGCGGGTTCCTCGCGTAGCATTTGTCGAAGTACACCTCCCCCGCAACGGTTGGGACGCCAAAGCTGTTTCCGTAATCGGCAATCCCCTTCACCACGCGCTTCATGAGATAGCGCGTTCGCTCGTCCGTCAATTCGCCGAATCGCAGGGAATTAAGCGCGGCAATCGGTCGCGCGCCCATCGAAAAAATATCCCGCAGGATGCCCCCCACGCCGGTTGCAGCTCCCTGGTACGGTTCGACCGCCGACGGATGGTTGTGACTTTCAATCTTGAACGCGACCGCCAGGCCGTCTCCAATATCGACAAGTCCGGCGTTTTCTTCTCCCCCGGCAACCAGGAGCCGGCCTCCAGAACGCGGCAATGTCTTTAATCTCGCGATCGAATTCTTGTAGCTGCAATGCTCGCTCCACATGACGCTATAGATTCCGAGTTCGGTGTAGGTGGGAGTGCGGCCAAGGATCGAGAGGATCCGCCCGTACTCTTCGTCCGTCAGCCCGTGAGAGCGGGCTAATTCGAGAGTGACCTCGGGTTCCGGAATGATGACCGGTTTGGCATGATGGGAATTCAAGAAGGGCCCTCTCTGCCGTCAAATTCGCCCGGGTCTCGCAGAGATAAGAGCGGCTCCCCTTTCTCGACGGCTGTTCCCGGCTGAACAAGGATTCGCTCAACGCACCCGTCCATGTCCGCTCGAATTTCATTCTCCATTTTCATCGCTTCCAACACGATAAGTCCCTGTCCTGCGGAAATCGCCTGTCCTTCAGTGACCTCCACTCGAATGACAAGCCCGGGCATCGGAGCCGTAATGCTCTCACGCCGGGCGGTCCGGTTTTGAACGGCCGAGAGGGTTGAGCGAATCTGCCCCAGCCGGTCGAGTGCGTCAACCTCGAATTCCGAATCGTTGACACGAATAAGGAACCGGACGCCTCCATCAGCTCCCATTCGCGTCGGTGTCTCGCGAATATCGATTTCGTACGCCCTGCCGTCGAGGATCAGATGAAACGACCTGGCGGTCATCCACGAAACATGTGATACACGTCGCCGTCCGTCGATGTCCAGCTTCTGGCCATCGACTTTCGTCATAAACCGATCCGCGCCGATGCTCAGGAGGCGCTCGCCGTTTACGAGTTGTACTCTTCCGTTCTCTTTTGCTTCCATCGACTTCCGTTTGAACGGTCATTGACCGCGGCCGGAGGGTTTTGCCGATTTTCCAGATAGAGGGATAATCCCGCAACTGCCGCTTCCGCCAGATGCTCCGGGGCTGAGGTCCTTCGCGCATTGATGAAATATTTCTGAACAAATGTCGTATTGAACCTTGCGGACTCGAATTCTTCATGACCGAGGACGAACTGGCAGAAGTCCAGGGTCGTTTTTACACCGACGATTCGCGTTTCACGAATGGCTCTCTTCATCGCACTGATCGCTTCCGGCCGT
>DATJYV010000077.1:0-3313 GCA_035499415.1 Bacteroidota bacterium | reverse complement strand
GGCGTCGATGAGCCCGAGATGCCCGCCCGCCAGTAGTACCGCTTCCCCGCCGTCAGCGACGGCAGAGGGATCTTCGTCACCACCATGCCGAGGGCATGAGGTATGGAGACGGGATGCGCGAACAAGCTGGTGGTATCGATGTCGAGCACGACCGACGGCGAGAGTGCGTTGACGCTGTTCGATGGATTCAACAGGACGAACGTTCCCGCCGGAGATTCAAAGTCGGAACTCGGCTGAACCGCTTTGAACGAATTGGAAAGGACGACTGCGGTAAATGATGCGCTGTTATCGTCGGATTGAATTTCGTCGACGTGGTTGTTGGAATTGAGGGTGATGGAGAACGCATGGGTCCCGGGACGCCCGCTGATGGGATACGAGACGGCAATCGTGTCCTGAAACAAGGGAAGCCGGTGCCAGAAAAGGGAATCGTTTGCGCTTCCGTTGTATGTGTGATGCAGATCCGTCAGAAATGAGTCGGCAGGGACGAGCCCGGAGTTCAGGTACGGAAAAAACACACGGAGCGAGTCTTCGTCATCCGACGGAGCGGCGGGGATCGTCGAAAACCCGGTGGACGACGCGACGAGGTTTGGTTTTTTCGGAAGGGCGAGCTCGAGCGCCGGGTCGCCCAGGAGCGAGTTGGTCAACATCATCACCCTGTTCAGGAGCACCGAGGGTCCCCCCATCTGATTCATCGCCTCGACCTTCCCGAGGAGATGCGCTTTGCCAATCGGGTAGATTTGATTGACGAGGAACTGTTTGCAGAAGAGGGGCGGAAGCGTGAGAGCAATCGGCACGAACCCGAGCGCCGTATTGCCGACATAGGCGATCGCACAACCGTCGGGGTCGAGGGTGAACAATTCCGCGAAACACTTGATGTCGGGTTCGGCAAACTTGGCCGTTGAACAACCGAAGTCGGTTATGAGCGCGAACCGGCCCCGGGTGTTCTGGAGTTGGTCGACGCTGCCGATGCTGTTGTCCCACGTCTGCGTGCCGCTGTGGCCGATGTAATTGATGAGGATGGCTCCGTTGTCGATGACGCTCTTGACCGCGTCGGCGGAATAGGGCCCGAAATCCGAGGTCGGGCTGGTGGTCTTGTAAAAATCCGCCGCGAGCCCGCCGACCGGAGCCGGCGTCACCATCGTATTGATGATCGAAAGATTCGTTTGGTGGAAGGATTCGATCTGGCCGGCCGTGCCCGGATCGCCTCCGGCAAAAAAAATGAAGCGTTTATTCCAATCGTCATTCCGTGCCGTGATGTACGATTGCACCCTCTGCGCGTACAGACTGAAATCGGCGGCCGAGTTGACCGGCATGCGACCGATGTACATCTGGGGGACGATCGAACTGTCGTCGAGGACTGCCAGCCACGGGTCGCTCGCGGGCTCGCCATACGTCGGAACGACGGTCGATCCCTGAGTCTGGGTGTTGGGAGTCGTGACGAAGCCCTTGTAATCGTACGTCCCGTCACCGGCGATGAAGACGTAGGAAGGCATCGGCGGCTGCCACCCTGCAGCAGCCTTGAGGAAGTCCCGGATCGACTCCGCCGTGGGATATCCGTATCCGAATTCATCGAAGATCGACTCGACGTCGACGACCGACGTGCGCAGCGAGTATGTCGTCCCCATCATGGATGCGTAAGGCGTGGCCTGAGGAACGAACTGCGCCGAGGTGATGAGGATATAATCCGCACCGCGCGACGGGTCGCGAAGATTGATGAACATTCTGGCGCGAATGCTCGCGGGCGAGCGGACTTTTGATATTGCCGCGAGCATATAGCGGTCGCCGGGAGCAACGGTGTCCGTGAACGCGACCGTGAAGGGGCCGGACCCCGAGCGGACCGCGTTCGTCACGCGTTTCATCCGTGGGTTGAATTTGTAGATGACGACGTTGGAGTCCCCGATTCCGCCGACCACGACGAGGCGCACCGATGAACCCGTAATCCAGGGAAATCCGAAGAGGAGCGAATCTCCCGTTGCGATGAGCCGGCGCGGATACTCCGCCTCCGCCCAGTCGAACCAGATTGCGTTGACCGAAGATAGTGCCGGAAGCGACAGGACGTGGATCGTGTTCGACCCATCGTTCAACACACCCACAGGCGCGGATCCCTGAATAAGGATTTGCGGCGTTAAGCCGTTATCGTCCACCGCCTGGAGAGTGTCGGAGCTATTCAGCATCAGACGCACGCGATAACTCGGAACGCCGAGGGGCCACGTCGAGCTTGCTGCGCGGGCGGAGACCTGGACGGTCGGGGAGCCGCTGTAGATGTCCGATGCGTTGAACGAGACGTCGAATGATCCCCCGGCATAGAGCCAGTCCCATCCCCAAATGTCCCCCGAAGTCCAGCGGGGATCCTGCCGCACGACAAGGTCGTTCCCGTCGGCGAACTGGAGCTCGTGATTCTGCTCCACGTGCACCGTTTCCGTGTACCAGGTCAACGAATCGGTTGAAGGACCGATGAGCGTTGTTGAATCCATCCGAAGGCCCGCGGCTCCTCCCCACGTCAACCAGTACGTCGACGTATCGGTGTAACGATTGAGATATTCCGGATACTCCTGATTTCCGGAAGGGATCGTGTGGTAATCCGTCAGTCCATAATTCCGTCGCGCGGGGAATTCGACATAGTCCGAAGGCGAAAATGTATGGATGGACGAACTGGAGACAAACAGCGGGACTTCTGACCCGCGATTGATCAGGCGAAACGTCGCCGGGTCGACGGCCGATGCGGACCCGGTCGCCAATTGGATGTCCGCATACGTAATCCGATAGATGCCGTCGACGGCGATGCCGATCTTCAAAGCAGGTTTTCCGTATGGGATCCATCCGCCTGTTGAATCGTTCGTGTTCAACCGTGTCTGTGTGATAGTCCCCAGTTGAGAGGCGTTGATTACCATCCGGTCGAAGGCCTCACGAAAATGCGGATCGCTTGCGCGGGCCCGGGCCGGAGCTGCGTTGGAAGAATTGGTGAAATCCGAATGCAGGTCGAACGAGGATGCAAACGTGAATGTGCTTCCCGATCGCTGGTACGGTGAGACATGGATGCGGGCGAGGCGATACCCGCGATACCACTCGTATCCCTCCACGCGCACAAGCGGCGGCAGGGAAGCCGAACCGAGGGCGGACAGCGGGACCACGGCCTCATTCAGTGTGGTCGAATCTCTCGTGGGTGTGTATCCCGCGACGGCGTCGACGGATTGCGGGTCGACCGCGGCCGCATGAATGTTCGAGACGGATGGACGGAGCGTGGAGCCGGGCGGGATCGCGACAAAGAAAGTCACGCCAGGCGGCGCAGGTACGGGGCCCGGTCGGCCGACGC
>DATJYV010000076.1:0-7025 GCA_035499415.1 Bacteroidota bacterium | reverse complement strand
GATGGAGTCAATGAGTTCTCTGTAAACTTTGTATGAAGAATTGTCGGTCATTCCCGAGGACAGGTTAGAAGATGTCTCAAAAAAAGCTACCGTCATGCTGAACTTGATTCAGCATCTCATTTCCCGAGCAAATCAGACCCTGAAACTCAGCCAGAGGTTGATGGGCCTTCGGCCCAAAGTTCAGGGTGACGCGATCTGGGTTTTTGAGACATCTTCTAACCTGTCCTCGGGAATGAACGACAATTCTTCACACAAAGTTTACAGAGAACTCATTGACTCCATCGTCATTTACGACGAAAATAGTACCACCGTTGGAGCCGGCAACCGAGCGCCTTCGGCTCCCAGGGTTTGCTTCGCGTTCCACCTGCTTCAGTCGTCGCGGTTCCGTGTCCGTGAAATCCCGCCGTCGACGTGTTGCTCTGTCCATGTCACTCATCGCTTTGACACTTCCCGTGACGGATTTGCTTATTGACTTTCATCGTATTTCCAGCCAGATTCTGAGGATTGTCTTCTAAAGAATTCTTGCAATTCGTGGTCATCGCTGCAACGCGATTGAGGGTTTACCTGCTGCCTGGTTGCCCGGAGTTTCTGTCGTCCATCTTTCATCTACCTGAAATCGCCTAAAATTCTTGCTGTCAATCCGCCGGAAGTAAGGGTGATTGTGAGGCAAACACGTTCACCCAAAATGAGTGATGCCCGATCTTCGTTCGAAGGGAGCGTCATGGATGTAACATTCGGCGTGCGTGCCGGAGCTCGTACGACGCTCGACGGAGTTTTTTGCGCCGCCTTGTTTCGCGGACGGGTGGGGTCGCGTCTCCTCCCTTGCGCCGCGTGGCTATTCCTCCTCGCCTGTGTCCCAACCTCTTTTACCCGCTCCCAGCAGCTCCGAAAGATTTCCGACGACGTCGGAACCCTCTATACGGATGTGGGGAAGATCGGATTGACGATTACCAATTTCGGGACGTTGGGGTCGCGGAATGTCGCATGGCCCAACCAGCCGTCGTGCGAGTACCCGCTTGGTTCACGGATCGAGCATATGTATCAGTCGGGACTCTGGGTCGGGGCGCGACCGAGGACCAGCGGCTTTCCGCTCGTCAGCACGGGGGTCACCGATCGCTCCAGCTCCTCGGGCACCGGCTACGAATTCACGACGGAGAACGGGTCGACCATGATTCAGCGCTCGTCGCTGCCGGACTCGCGTTTCTTCGACGAGTCCGCCATCAGCCACCAGGATTTCATCGCGGATTATTCGGACCTGAACACGCACGTGCCGGCCACCGGCGACTCCATACCGAGTCATACGCCGATTGGGCTGAAAATTCACCAGGAGAGTTATGCCTGGAATTTTCCGTTCACGGATGATTTCGTCATCATCAGCTACACGGTCAAGAACGTAAACCCCGACACGCTTGACGACGTGTATGTCGGGATCTGGTGCGATAACGTGGTGCGGAACACGAACTACGTCCGCCCGGGGGCCACGGGATTCTTTTCGTACTGCGGGGGAGGTTACGACTCGGTCTCGCGGATGATGTACACGTTCGAGGGGAATGCGGCTCCGGGAACGACCCCCGCGAACAGTTACATCGGCGTCGCCATACTCGGTTCGACTCCCTTTCCGACGAACCAGCAGACCGGCCTTCCGATCGACTCTCTCGGCGATCTCTACCACCAGGTTTTCTTCAACGCGTGGATTTACCGCAACAGCCAGGGAGTTCAGGCCCTCTTCTCGCCGACCGATGATTACAATTCGTCCCCGTATCTGAGCCGGTACACGCGTCTCGGACAATCGATCCCGCAGTCGACGATCGATGCGATGCGGACCTCGCCGCAAAATTACACGACAATGATTTCGACGGGGCCGTGGGCGACGCTGGCCCCCGGCGATTCCATTCAGGTGGTCTTTGCCGTCGTGTGTGCGGCGAAAGCGGGGTCGGAAGCGGAGCAGCTGGATAAACCCGATCAACGCGCAAACCTCCTCGAGGGTCTTGCATGGGCGCAGCGGTGCTATAACGGTGAAGACATTAACGGGAATGACATGCTCGACCCGGGCGAAGATATTGTCCGCCGGGTGCCGGGGGGAATCGCGTACGGGGGAGACGGAATCCTGACGCGCTACGTGCTCCCGACCCCGCCGGTCCAGCCCCGCGTCCATGCGGATGTCGAGAACCGGAGCGCGACGGTCTATTGGGATAAATCCGCCGAAGCAACCCGCGACCCGATCAGCGGCATCAAGGACTTTGAGGGTTACCGGATCTACCGTTCGAAGGCCGGCTCGGATTTTCTGTCGAATCAGACGTTCCTGACACAGCTTCCGCTCGTCGGGGATTTCGACCGGGCCGACGACACGGTGGGCTACAACACCGGGCTTCAAAAAATCCTCATCGACACCTCTTCCAACTTTCACGGGATCACCTTCCCCGGCGATACGACCAGGTACTTCTACAGATTTCCACCGGCGGGCGTTAACCTGACACAGCTCAACGGATGGCAGTACGTCTACGGCGTATCGGCCTACGACCAGGGAGACGCGGCGAACAACCTGCCCCCGCTCGAGAGCGCCGTCAGTTCCGTCTGGACGATCTCCGGAACTCCGGCAACGTCGAGCCCGTCCGCCCAGGTGGGAGTGTATCCCAATCCCTATGTTGCGCACGCATATTGGGACGGGAACGGAGAACGATACCGAAAAATTTATTTTTACAATCTTCCCGCCAACGCGACCATCACGATTTATACGATTGCGGGGGACCTGGTCCAGCAATTGGACCACAGCTCGACGGATGCGGGCACCTCCATAAAATGGTTCCAGGAATTCAGCGGCGGCCAACAGCCGCAGTTCGCGGGGGGTGAGCACGCGTGGGACCTCATTTCAAAGTACGACCAGGCAATCGCGACGGGACTGTATCTCTTCACGGTCCAGGACAAAGACACCGGCGCCATCAAGCGCGGAAAATTTGTTGTGATCAAGTAATCGAATTCATCAAAACATCTTCACGAAACAAAAGGAGGGTTGCATGAAACACGCACGGGTACTGCTTTTGGTCTTCGCCGCCGTCTCGGCGGCATTCGGTCAAGGGAGAGACTCCACCGGAAATTATCCGACAGTCTCGATCCACGACCTGCAGTTTGTGCCGATGGATTCGCTCCTCGTCTGCGACAGCACGGGGGGCAACGTCACCTCGGGTGCCGCTCCGCTGAAGCAGACATCGGCATACTATAAAGGACACTACGGCAGCATCGACACCGTCGAGATCGTCGGCCAGGTCATCGTCCCGCCGAAACTGGTGGAGTTCACGGGTCCGGGAACGCCGACAGCATCAATCCCCCCGTCGGCCGGAGGTTTCAACATTGTCCTGCGGGATACCGGAGCAGGCAGCGGCGCGTGGAGCTCGGTCTTTGTCCGTCCCGCAGCCGCGGGCGACACGGTCGCTCTGTACAATGCGGGCTATCTCGGCTTGAACCCGGGGGATATCATTCGGCTTCGGGGCTACGCCGACGAATTCCCGTTCCCGAATACTTGCAGTTACACGGAGTTTGTTCCCATCGACACCGGCGCCTTTGTTCTGACATCGCACATGCCGGACGGTCCCCTGGAAATTCTCGGCCACAAACCGGTCCCGCCTCCGGTCGCGATTGGCGGAGTCGATACCTTCATGGTCGGATTGTTCAACGCGTCGAATACCACCAACATCAAATTCTCGCGCGGCGAGCAGTACGAAGATGCTTATGTCCAGCTGACGAACCTGAAAGTCACCTCGGTCGTCAACGCGACGAACGGTACATTTTCGATGGTCGATGCGCACGGCAACGAGATCGCAATGCTCGACGTCTCGAAGTGGTTCACAAAGCGGGCGTGGAGACCCGCTTCGTCGACTTACCAGGTTCCTTCGATCGGTCAGAACGTCGACACCATCCGGGGATACATCGCATGCAACTCCGGGTCCGAGGCGGCCCGCGGGTACCGCATCTGCCCGGTATTTCCGACTGATATTGTCTTCGGCCAGGTCATTCCCGCAATTCAAGCCGAGCGGCGCAATCCTGTCAGGGTGGGCTCGGCGGACACGGCGGTCATCAGCGTTAAATCGTTCCAGCAAACGGGAGGGTCGGTGCCGAAGGGTGTTCTGATCCATTACAGCATCAACAACGGAGCGTGGCAGACCATCGTGATGGCCGGCCCGAATCCGGCTGATTCCACATGGACCGGGAAGATCGTTCCCCATACGGCGGGAACCTTCGTGAAATATTATTGCACATCCGACGATTCTCTCGGGCATCTGGCGGTCCTTGCGAATGCAGCCGGTGGTTCGGCGCCGACCGACACCTCGCAAGGTTTCTTCTTCTATAATGTCCTTGATCGCCATCTGACGGTCTACGACATCCAGTATACGCCCTACGCAGACGGAACAAGCCCGTACCTGGGCGCGGTCGACACCATTGCCGGCGTTGTCACGGCTGACACGAGCGACCTGAACCTGAATCCCACCGGAACGACGCCGTGGTATATCCAAAACGGCACCGCTCCGTGGAACGGCCTCTGGATCAGCAGTGTGGATACGAACATGTTCAAAGTCCACAAAGGAGACAGCATCAGCGTGTCCGGCACGGTTCAGGAATTTCTCGAAGGAACTACGGGGAGTGTGGGACGCGTGACGCGGCTGGGGAACTCCACGTTCGTTGCGAAGTTCGGCACAAGGCCGGTTCCGCCCCCCATCGTCCTGACGACGAATACGTTTGCGAACGGGTCGACCGGGGAGCAGTATGAAGGGATGCTGGTCCGGTTCAACCACGTCGTCGTGACGGACCTGGCGCCTACCGCCTCCGACCCCACCGAGTACGCGGTCAACGACGGTTCGGGACCGATCGTCACGCGGTCGGCCGACGGCAAGAGCCGTTACTCGAACGTGAAGAGCGACACGCTTTTCGGCAGGACGATCTTCAGCGTTGGGGACAGCATCAGCTTTATCCAGGGGCTGGTCTATTTCAGCTTCAATCAATACAAGCTCGTTCCCCGGGGCTCGAGTGATTTCGGAGTTCTGGAACATCTCGGAACCGGCGTCCTGAAGGAAGGAGACGGAATACCGAAGCAGTTTGGCCTCAGTCAGAACTATCCGAATCCGTTCAATCCGTCGACGAATATCGAATTCGACCTGCCGGCGAGCGGCCCCGTCTCGTTGAAGATCTATAACATCCTGGGCGAGGAAGTTGCGGTGATGGTTGACGGAGACCGGGCTGCGGGCCATTACGTGAGCACTTTCGACGCATCGCGCCTGACCTCCGGAATCTACATCTATCGTCTCCAGTCGACGTCCGGTGTTCTTGCCAGGAAGATGGTCCTCATAAAGTAATACGAAATATCTCAGGGGTGCCGGGCGCGGTCAAGAGGCCGCTGTCCGGCACCTTTGAATTATCGGCGTGCGTCATTTGAGACCTTCCTTTCGGTTGAAGGAGAGGATTCGACAGCCGGCCGTGGCGTTCCTCGTTCTCGTTGCCCTGCTTGTGGCGGCGGAAAACGGATGCGTCAAGGAATACTCGAGCCAGGTCCTGGTCAATCATCCCCCTCAAACATTCTTCTGGATTTATCCCGATTCCACGATCTCGGCCGGCATCAGCAAGCAGGAGATCCGATGGTGGGGAGAAGACCCGGACGGCTATGTCATCGGATATCTCGTCGCTGTGGCGCCGGACCTTGCCGTCATCCCAACGCCGGACACGCTGACGTACTTTTTTGTCACGACCACCGACTCGGTCATCAGCTTTCCGCTGCGTCAGAAGCGGGAAACCTTTCTCGTCGCAATCCACGCCATCGATAATACGTTCAACGTCCGGCTCCCCTCGATGGCCCCCGTGAAACTTTCTCCGTTTGCCTACTGGGACAAGAACGGCAACGGCACGTTCGACGGGGGCGATGTGCGCCTTGACGGCCTGGCAGGTGCGATGGACCAGGGGGGCGCAAAGCAGCAGTTCCCGACGATCAACACGCCCCCGACGATCGAGTATGTCTACGACGAAGCGGACCCGACATCGATTGCTCAACCGCCGCAATCCACCTTTACGGTCGCGAGTTTTTCCTGGGAAGGACACGACCTCGACGGCGATGAAACCATCAGCGCCTACCGCGTCTCGCTCAACGATTCGACGTTCGGGAATTCTGTCACGGTCACATCCGGATTCACGACCGTCACGCTGGCCGTCCCAAGATCCCGGAGCGACGCGGCGGGGTCGACCGTCGACGCGGACGTGCTTCTCGGAAGCTCGCCGAACCTGCGCGTCGTGGGGACCGTTCACGGCATGAAGCTCGACGCTCCCAACGCGCTCTATGTGGAGGCGATCGACGTCGCCGGCGACAGCAGCAGGCAATTTCTCCATTTTCCGTCGGCGGGGAGGACGTGGTTCGTCAGAAAACCGCGGGGCAGTCTGCTGGTGGTGAGCGACTACACGAAGACCGACTCCTCCGTCGTCCGCATGTTCTATCACGACAGCGTCTTCGCCCGTGCGGCCAACGGGAAATTTGCGTCGTACGACATTCTGGACATCAGCGCCGGGAAAACGATCACGACGACCGGCGTCGTAAAATCGGGTTCCCTCGTGCCGGCGCTCCAGCATCTGAATCCCGCCCTGACCAAGACGTTCAAACTGTACGATTGTGTTTTCTGGTACACGGACCCGATCCCGTCACTCGTCGTCGCACAATACACACTCTTCGATTATTGGACCTCTCCCGACGGCGGCCGGCTGATTTTCACGACGGAGTTCCAGAGCGTCAACGACCCAAGCGGTGCGCTGCAGGACTTTACGCCGATCGATAGCGTCTGCTCTGTTTCACTCATATCGCCTCTTTCTTATCCATTGCCCGGCGACAATCAGATCCCCGGCGGGTACCTGCTCATGCCGGATTCGAGCGTCTCGTCCGACATTTATCCTCTTCTTCAACTGGGCTCGCGCTTCAGCTACGCCTTCAATATGAGGCCGATCTACAAGAACCCCGCATCCCGGTACATTTATCATCTTCAGCCCGACACTGCCCG
>DATJYV010000075.1:0-14507 GCA_035499415.1 Bacteroidota bacterium | reverse complement strand
CGTGGAAAGTCCGAGCCGGGCAACATAATTGCTGTCCGTGAGACTCGACACATCCTTTGCCAGCGTGCCGAATGTGCGATTGGTCCCGATCTGGACGCGGTACGAAATGGAACCCGTGCCGCCCGTGACTCTGTTCCACCTCAGTGTATCCGTCGCGGCAAGCGATGTATCGCCATGGCTAACCCACGACGGTCGCGAGGTAACCGGTCCGGGAGGAATTGCCGCTCCTTCCTTGATCGTCCAGTATTTGTTCGTTACCGCGACATCTCCACCGGCCGCGAGCTGCGCCCCGGTCCAGCTCTGCACCGTGCCGTCCGGCCAATCGACTCTCATACTGTCGACTGTCGTCGCGGCACCCAGACCGAAGTTCGCCCGAAGACCACCACCATCACCCGCAGAGCCGCCGTCGGCTCGAATGACACGGATTTGCTTGTTGCCTCCGTTGTATACAGTGAATTTCGCGGCGATGGCGGACATGTTATGCCCCGCACCGATCGGGATGAAGCCGATCCAGTGGTTGGCATTGCCGTTGTTCTTCTGCAGAGTGCTGGTGCCGCCGGTGTACGTGTAGACGTCCAGGAAACCGTCGTTGTTGTAATCCACGAACTGACCGGCCCGCTGGCCCGCCGTCTGCGACAGGGCATCGGTTGCTGCAACGTCCGTGAACGTGCCATTACCGTTATTCCTGTACAGATGTTCGGCGCCGCCTCCATTCGTGGTGGACGTATAAATATCCAGCAGCCCATCATTATTGTAGTCGCCTACGTCAATTGCACGTTGGTTCGTTGCCTGCACCAGTCCGTTGCTGGCGACGACGCTGACACCATTCCACTTGTACGTGAATGTGCCGTCGCCCTTTCCGTACAGGATGATATCGGAAACAAAGTTTCCATTCCCGTCGAGGTTATCGGTCGCTCCGAGGCCGTTGAGGACGAGGTCCTCAATCCCATCGTTGTTGAGGTCGCCCCACTGTTCTCCGATGGCGGAGAAGTGACGGACCGTGTCGTCGACAACGATGCCGGTATCGGCCGTCGTGCTCACGGCACCACCAAAGCCAACGGAGTAAATTGGACGTAAGAGGGTCGCAGAAGTCGGCACGATAAATTTGCCTGTGCCGTCGTTCAGAAACAACACGCACCCTTTTCTCGGACCCGATGAACCTGTATCGATCCTGGCAAAGCCGTTTCGAAAGCTCGGCATCAACAAGTCCTGCCATCCGTCATTATTTGCATCGAAGAAGCGCACATCCCACGATTCGAATGAAAGGCTTGTGTCGATGCCGTAATTACCGCCGGTGGCTCCCTTGCCGATATCCGTAAAGCCGGCTGCACCGCCTTTTAGCAGCCAGATACCTCCGCCCCCCGGATAAGGTCCCGTGCTGAGCGAGACATTGGTGAACGTGCCGGGCCAGGCAAGGCTCAGGTAATTACTGTGGTCGATCGGTGCAGCCGAAGCTCCCTGGAAGACTTCGCCCGTCACTCCTGCTGTGGCAAGGTCGCCTATCCCGGAGGCCGCGGTGAAGACACCGGCCACGTTATAAAACAACCCGGACGCCGGAGTGCCGTTGTTCGTTGAAAACAAATCAAGCACACCGTCGCCGTTAAAATCTGCCAGCAGGCCGCCGATGCTGTTTGTCTGTAATGTAATGTTTACAGTCATCGAGGCCACGGGGGCAAAGGTTGTTCCCGCGCTGCTCAGGAGCACGTTATTGGACGGGATCCACACGTCCAAAAAGCCGTCTCCATTGATATCTCCCCACGCGAACCCGCCGTTGGCGGCGCCCGTCGCCGGGGTAACCGCTGGCCCGGCTTGGAACGTCACCTCCTGCGCCTTCGACGTGTTCAGCCCCATGAGGAGCAGAAGCGACGCGACAGTAGTTAACCGTATGAACTGTTTCATGATTTCTCCACGGTTATGGTTAGTGAATAAGTGAATTAATAGGCACAACACATCAGATTCGATATACGTCAGAATCAACCACTTCCATTTAAGCGCAAATCACCTCCTTCGAGACGCCACGGTTGGTTCGATTAACCGATCGCTTACATGCATTATTTGATCAGGACCATTTTTTTCGTCATGGTGACATTGCCGGCCTGCAGCCGATAGAAATACACACCGCTCATCAAGCGAGAGGCGTCAAACGAAACGACGTAGGCGCCGGGCTGTCGCTCACCCTCGAACAGGGTTGCCACCTCCTGACCGAGCAGGTTATAAATCTTCAGGGAGATGGTTCCCAGGTGAGGAATTGAATACCTGATGTCGGTCGTCGGGTTGAACGGATTCGGGTAGTTTTGGCTGAGCTCGTACGTCGCGGGCGTCGCTGGATGCACATCATTGACCCCCGTCAACCCATTCGTGAGCCATGCGGTGATTTGCGTATGCTCGGCATTCGCCTGTGCGCTCCAGGCGGTGTAGACATTCACCGCCGAATTCGGCCCCCACCAGTGGAACAAATCGCCCAACGGGTATGAGCCCATGGCGGCGGTCTTCAACGTCGCGTTCGAGTATGACAGGTCCTCATTCAAAGGCCATACCTGATTCACGTCGTCCGTGGGATTGAACGCCCAACTGATGTTTGCTCCCGAATACCACCTCCCGAGCAGGAACCCCTTGATGCTGTCGATATTGGTTGGCGGGAGAAAGAAACCCGGGTCGTAGGTGGCACTGTAGGTTGCCGTCCGATTGTATGTCGTGGTCATTGTATCGAGCGGATACAGATTGAATGCATTCATGTAGGGAAAATTCTTTTGCCCGGCCGTCGTTCCGCTGAAGAAACGGTACGTCTTCGCGCTCATCATGGGCATGCGATGAATCTTGAGACTGTCCGTGTTCACCGACGAGTTATACGTGTTGTTTGCCAGGTAATCATAATACCACGAATCGTGACTGTAACTGCAGTTCGCAAAGAGAATGTGGCGCTGCAATCCCGGGGCTGCAGACCGATTGTCGGTAAACGTTGGTGTGGGAGTCAGGGTGAAGCCCGCGATGCTGTCGATATTCATCACGCCGCCGTTCGGAATGGAGCTCACACCCGATGTCGGCTCCTCGCCAAACAAGAATGAATTATGGAAGATGCAGTTCGTCACCGACAGCCACCACCAGTACGACGATTCCAAGGTGAACATACTTGAATTGAGGAACGTGCAGTGGTTGAAGGAGACGTAGTCGCCATATTCAGGGGATTCCTGCATATATCCGTATCCCACGTTCGCGATCGTGCAATTCTCAAAGATCAAGGTGTCGGTGTGCCAGGTCGTGCTCTGATAGGTCCAGGACACCGGCCTGCCGTAGTACCGATAGTGCGGGTCGGTCATATTGCGGAAATAGGTGTTCGTAAATTTGGCTCGGAAGTGTTGGCAGGCCGGTTCGATCGCTCCGCCGCCGTTGCCGATGCCTTGGTAGTCGATGATACAGTCATCCATCGTAAAATGTTCCCCCTTACCGCCGGGCAGGTTCGCGACGGAGTCATCCTCAACCAGCATGCTCGTTCCGACCTGGGCGCCGAGAACGTTGGAGCACATAAACCAGACATGTTTGAAGCTGGAGGAACCGAAGAGGTCGAAATTGTATGTCGTGGTGACGCCACCGCTCGTCGTCCAGACAATTTGAGGAAGAGCGGTCTGCTGTGTGATACCCGGCGGAGGTCCTTCGAGATGTAACGTCGAATGGGGCGGAGTCTGTATCACCTGGGTAAGAATATAAAAGCCGTACGGCTCCAGCTTGAAGACCGTGTTTGATAGTTGGGCGCCGGTCGGGTCAGCGTTGATGACCGTCGTAATGGCGTTGTTGAGATTTCCCCCCGAGCCCTGATCGCTGGCCACCTTCACCGTGTCCGTCTGTGCGAAACTCCACGCAGACAAGAACGCACCGAGCAGCAGAACAGTAAACGTTTTCATGTCGCCACCTCCATTGATTGGTTATTAAAAAGTCTGAAATTCTTGTTAGACATTTCTAGAGGGTGTATCGAATGCCTAAATCGGCCACAAGGCCGTAGAATTGCTGATTCGTGAACCCGTCAATCGATTTCTGGGCGGAGATATTCGACTCGTTATTGATGTTCGTCACATCGAGGTATACCTGGATTCCGGGCAACCAGGGCAGAATTTCTCGCACCGACGCATCCCAACGATAGTAGTCCTTGGAGTATCCGTCCCCCTCGGGGTAGGCAGCAATGTTCGTAATCGAGTTTCCCTGGAGCACGAAGGAGATACGGGCTGAAAATCCACCGTTATCGTAACCAAAGTACGTGTTGAGAATATCATTTGGTTGATTCACCAGCCGGGCAGTCCGCGAACTGTCGATGAATTGCACCGTCCTCCCGTGCGGGACTTCGTCGAAATAGGGATATTGGGCTGACGAAGAAATGCGTGTGTAGTTGACGCCAAATACGACCCCGTCAAACGGCGACGGCAAATACCAAAATCTGGTCTGGATCTCGGCCTCGACACCCCTTACATAGGCTTTGTAAGGGCTGTTAATGAACGTGTATAAGTTCGCGTCGTCGTGCGGCTGAATGGGGGCAAATGTGTTCACCGAGTCAAGCCCCGAAATTCCGTGCTGGCTGTAGAACAACATGCTGTGGAGGTGGTACGACGTGGAAAATGTAAAGTGGTTGATCTCTTTGTAAAAGCCGCCGACCGAGAACAGTCCGACCTCGTTGCTGTGGATTGTCACCACGAAGTCCTGATTGTATGCCTGCGCGGGCTTCAGGTTCGGGTTTCCCGACCAGACGTTGTTCTGGTCGCTCGACACGTTGAAGTGGGGTGAGAGCTGCGTGTAATCGGGGCGTGCAAGCGTCTGGGTGTAGGAATACCGTACGTCTGACCAATCAAATATGTTGTACCTGGCTTGCACCATGGGGAGCCAGTATTGATTTTCGGGATAAACCGTAACCGGGAAGTAGTTCTGAGACAGAGGATTTCGTTCGTCCATCATATTGATTGCGGAGTACACACCCCTGACGCGTTCATAACGCGCTCCGCCGACAACCATGAAGTCCTGACCGAAATCCAGTTCCGACATGAAATAACCCGCATAATAATTTTCGACGTACCGGTAATCATTCGGGAGCTCCTGATACGCCCCATCATACCAACCCCCTCCGGTCGGATTATTTGGGTCAAAAAACGATGCGCTGTTGGCATGAAAGTAGTTTATCATCGTATTCAATTTCGTGGGGTCGACCGCCCAATACATGGACCCAAATCTATTCGACAGGAACGAATTCAGCAATTTCGACGGGTCGTTTGTCGTGAAGTTCGAACCTTCCAATTGACCCGTGAGTGAGCTGTAGACCAGATTGGGGTACAACGTCGAGACGCCCGTCCGCACCTTGTTAATGATGTTGTTCATGGAGTTGCTGACGCCGGAGATCTGAATGTACGGCGTGCTCTGGTCGTTCGCGTGAAGGTCATGTCGAATCTGGCCCCCAAATTGGAAGAAGCCGGATACGAGAGACTCAACCGTCATCGGAACCTTGAAATCCGCCTTGTAGACCTGGTCATTCTCGTGATAATCGCTGCTGAACAAATTCATGGAGGTCAGCAGGGTGGTCGTATCCGACCCGTATTTTACCAGAGGGGTGAGATGATCCGGCGTGACATTCGTATCGGAGACCGAGAAACCGCTTGTAGCATTGTTCTGCGAGAAGTTGTAGAAGGGAGAAAGCGGCAGGTGGTTTCTCGAATAAGTGTTCGCCGCTTTCAGTTCCATGGAGATGAACCCAAAGTCGCTCGTAAAATCGAGGGAATTCACCGCCAGGTCGGTCGTTTGGTCCCCTTCCCTGTAGGAAAACCCGAGGCTCTTGGTCACCCGGTCTGCCTGATAATTGATCGTCGTATTGTAATCCTGCGAGTTCGAATTGAGGCGGCTGAACATGTTCATGGACTTGATGGAACCGTAGGGAAGGTTATAATCGAGAATCACATTCCCGCCGAATCGCTGCCTGGTCTCGACATGACGGTTCAGCGTCACATTGTTTACGAGCACCGGCCTGTAGCCGCTCTCCCCGATCACAGAGCTTTCGGTGACATACCCCGCGTTCATGTTGTCCGAATTCCGGTCATACTGCTCGATATTTCCGAGGACATAAACACCAAGATCATCGTCAAAAAATCGATCGCTGCCCGACACGATCCCCCGGTAGTTTCCGTACGTGTTGCTCTTCTGCGTGTACCCCGATTGCCACAACGCATCCCAATGCTCTCCGGACGGAGCTTCTCTCAGCTCCATGTTCACAGAGCCGCCAATGGCGTTTGCATTCATATCGGGTGTGAGCGATTTGTACACCTGAATCGCTTTCAGCATGTACGGGGTGACCATGGTGAGGTCGACGCTTCTGTCGTTACTGATCGCGCCCGAGGTCAGGCCGGGAAGAGACGTTGCCCCGATTTGTGCGCTTCCCGTCGAGGCAAGTGAAATTCCTCCCACGGACACCTGATTGTATTGCGGAGCCAGACCTCTCACCACGATCTTGCTCGCCTCTCCCGAACTCTGAAGGGCCGAGACACCCGGCAGGCGCGATATGGCTTGCGCCGCGTTGAAATCCGGAAGTTGCTGAATCCGCGCTTCGGAAACAATGCTCACGATCTTGTTGGACGCCAATTGTTGATTAATGGCCTGCATTTGACCCTGCGCCTGGGCTGTAACGACAACCTCCTTCCCTTCGATGACGTGGGCGAGAAGCTTCATATTCTTTTCCACCGTTTCGTTATCTCCCACCGTCACCTCGACTGTCGTGTCGGTATATCCGACATATGTAAACCTGAGGGTCCACGTTCCCACAGGAATGAGTCGCAAAATATACCTGCCGTCGAGGTCCGTTGAGGCGCCGGTGCTCGAACCGACAAGAAGAATGTTTGCGCCCGGAAGCGATTCACCCGTCACCTTGTCAACAACCTGACCCTTGATTGTTCCTGATCCCTGGGCTGTCGATACCCGCAATCCTACAACCATGACCAGCGCCGCCGCACCGAGAAATCTTCCA
The DNA here is from genome assembly GCA_035499415.1 of Bacteroidota bacterium. Taxonomy (GTDB): domain Bacteria; phylum Bacteroidota; class Ignavibacteria; order UBA10030; family UBA10030; genus DATJYV01. Next base: position 7,519 of record DATJYV010000075.1, on the reverse strand, counting down.
ATCGCACATGTAGGAGACATGACTCCCTCCTTTTGAACGATTTTGAGTGATGGACGACTCCGTCCCTTTCCGATGACTTTTAATAGAGAAGAAAGCATTGCTATCTCAGTTTTGCCCCTGTGAATGGTCCGAACGCCTCATTGCCACATTCATCACCGAATCGTACGCCGCCTTGCATGCTCCGTTCCGGTTGAACAATAATGGATAGTTGACCCGCCCGGGAACCGGCCAGTTATTGAGCCAGGAGTCGCCGTCCCGGACTCCCCAAAATGTCACGCGGCTGAGAACCCCCGCGTGCCTTGTGAACACGCCGAAAAGATCCGCATATCGCTCCCCGAGCGCGCGCTGAAGGGAATCGGGCAGACCGGAAGCGTACGGATTCAATCTCGGATCTGCCGATGCCCGAAGTCGAACGTCCGCGTCGCGATTCCACGTGGCAGCCGGAAGGACATCGACATCGAGTTCCGTTATCATCACTTTCACGCCGAGCCGGGAAAAGTCCGTGATCGCCGAGTCCAGGAGAACGGTGCTGGGCCAATCCATCCGATAATGTCCCTGGATGCCGACACCCGCGAGCCGGATCCCATGGGCCAGCAGGTTCTTCACGAGGGCGATTGCCCCGGCGCGCTTCATCGGATTCTCGGTCGAAAAATCGTTGTAGTAAAGCTCTGCGCCCGGGTCTGCCTCCTGCGCGAACTCGTACGCCTTGATGAGATAATCTTCGCCGATTCCTTTCATCCACGGCGTCTGACGCAATGTTCCGTCCCCGTTCAGCGCTTCGTTCACGACATCCCAGCCATTAACCCGGCCTTTGTAGCGCGACACCACCGTGGTGATGTGGTCACGCATCCGCCCGAGGAGCGTTTCACGGTCTGCTCTCTTCCCCTCTCCCTGCTTGAGGTTATTGTAGCGGTCCATCTCCGGGACGCTTCCCTGCCCAAAGACCCACGACGGCGTCTGGTTGTGCCATATCAACGTGTGGCCGACGATGAACATGTGATGACGCTCGCCGAATTCCACGTATCGGTCGGCAGGGCCGAAGTTGTAGCGGTCCGGCTCGGGATGCACGTTCTCCCACTTCAGCACATTCTCCGGGGTGACTGAATTGAACTGATTCGCGACAATTGCCGAGCCCAGAGTGTCGCGCCCTGAAAATTGCGACTCGTTCAACGCTGCGCCGATAAGAAAGAGGCCACTGAATGCATCCTTCAGCGCGGGCGCCGGATGATTCACCCGGGCAAAACTCAGGCCGAGCAGCGCCGCGAGAACCATCAGGAATTGTGGATGCTTTCGAATCATCATTCCTCAAGTGTTTGCCGGTGCGACATTCCCGTACTGAGAGCGCCGTGCCGTCAGTTCGGTCTGAATCCTCTGGCCGAGCGATTTTCCGATCGGATAGATCGCCAGACATCCGATTCCAAACAGAAGCGCGATTGCAGGATAGATACTCGCCGCAAGCCGGATGCCGAGAAGCGACGTTTCGGATTGAGCGACGTTGGGAACGTATCCGTAGGCATCGATCACCCACGCACTCAGAGCGCCGCCGAGACTGAGTCCGGCCTTCAGCGCAAAGAGAATACCCGCATACATGAATCCCGTTGCGCGGCGGGACGTTTTCCATTCCGAGAAATCCGCGACGTCCGCAATCATCACCCAGAGGAGCGGAACGGTCGGCCCCCAGCCGACGGCCCAGAGGATGCTGAGGGCAAAGACCCAACCGACCGACGTCGGCCCGACGAGAAACACGAGAGCCGTCGCAACGGTCGTCACCGCCGCTCCGGTGATGAACACCGCCTTCTTTCCGAACCGATCGGCGAGCGGTCTTGACGCGGCGATCCCGAGGATCTGGACGACGCTGCCGGCAACGAAAAACAAGCTCAGGCCGACCGCCGCGGCGTTCGACCCGTCGGGCTTTGCGAGGAGGCCAAAGCCCTCGAGTGCGGACTTCCAGCCCGTTACCTCGCCCGCTCCGATTCCGGCAAGGCCGACGCTCGAAAGAAAATCCCTGATCTGATTTTTGTCGAGATAGTATGCGAAGAGATAATTGGTCGAACTCCCGCGAACGACGAGCATGGTGAAGATCAGGAGAGTCAGGACGAACATCACGATCCACGGACGGCAAGTGAAAACATCCCGCAGGTCGTCGCGGAGCGAAGATTTCTGGCCCGGGGCGGGGGCGAGGCGCTCGCGTGTGCTCGCAAAGGTGATGAGATTGAGGACGACCATGCACGCCCCGAACATGGCCATGGTCAGCGCCCAGCCGCGGGCCGAATCTCCCTGTCCAAACTTCGCCACGAGCGGCAGCGGGAGTGCCTGGATGATGAACTGGCCAAGCAACGCGCCGACAAACCGATAGCTCGCGATGCTGCTCCGCTCGCTTGCGTCGGCCGACATTACCCCCATCAACGCGGAGTACGGGGTGTTGTTGGCCGAGTAGAGAATCATCACGAGTGAGTAAGTCAGATACGCATAGAGGAGCTTCGCCTGAGGCCCGACGTCCGGGGTGACATAGACGAGCCAGAACATGAGACCGAACGGAACGCCAGTCCAGAGAATCCAGGGACGAAATTTTCCCCATCGGGTTTGCGTCCGGTCCGAGAGCGCTCCGATGATCGGGTCGAACACGGCGTCGCCGAGACGCAGGATAAGAAACATGAACCCCACGGATTCCGCAGAGAGCTTCGCCGTGTCGGTGTAGAACCGCGTCTGGTACAGGATCATCGACTGAAAGAAGAAGTTGGTCGCGACATCGCCAAATGCGTAACCGACCTTCTCGCCAACCGCGATTTTTTGATTTTGTTCAGCCATTGATTCTCCGGGCCGTGTGGCGCGCCTACGGGGTCACATGCAGGACGACTTTTTGCAGGTCGCCATCCTGCGATGAATTGCCGACCATCAGCTCGAAATCACCCGGTTCGGTCGTAAATTCCATGTCGATATTCGTGAATGCGAGCATTTCCGGGACGACCGCGAACGACACCGTTTTGGATTCGCGGGATTTGAGGGACACACGCTGGAAGCCGCGCAGTTCCTTGATCGGCCTCGTCACGGAGCTGACACAGTCGCGAATGTACAATTGAACGACTTCAACTCCGGCCCGGGGACCCGTGTTCGTGACGTCGAGAGACAACCGTGTCGGCTCATCGGTGCGGACACTGCTTTTATCGAGCTTCACATTGCTGAACTGGAAGGACGTATAGCTTAATCCGAACCCGAAAGGATACAACGGCGTTACGTCGCCGAACAAGTAGCCTCTCCTTGCCGACGGTTTATAATTGTAGAAGCACGGTACATGACCGGCCGAACGCGGAATCGTGATAGGCAGTTTCCCGCCCGGATTGTAATCTCCAAACAGAACGTCCGCGACGGCCTGTCCACACTCCTGGCCGAGGTACCAGCACTCGAGTATCGCCGAAGCCTTCTCTTGGATCTCGACGATGGAGTTCGGCCTTCCGTTGAAAAGCACGACGACAAACGGTTTTCCAAGTTCTGCAATCGCGCGTACGAGGTCGTTCTGCATCCCCGGGAGGTCGATGTTGGACCTATCCCCCAGGTGATTTCTTCCCCACGCCTCCCGCGATGTCTGCTCGTTCCCGCCGAGGACCAGAACGATCGAATCGGCATTCCGGGCGGTCTCCACCGCTGCTGCGATCGAACCCCTCTCGGCCGCGGGGTCCGGAAGAACGACTCTGTCTTCATTCCACGACCCACCGACCGTAATCTTGCATCCCTCCGCAAAGAGTACGTCCATCTCCGACCCAATTTTTTTCTTCACGCCGTCCAGGACGGTGACAAACTGTGGAGGAACGCCGCTGTAACCCCCGAGCATCACGCGGTCGGCATTGGGGCCGATAACCGCGATTGAATTGCCTTTTTTTCTTTGCAGCGGGAGAATTTGCCGGGAGTTCTTGAGGAGGGTGATCGTTTCGCGGGCGGCCTGGAGTGCGAGTTTCTTTTCGTTTTCCATTCCTTGTCCGTTCCGCAGATATTCGGGATTGACGAACGGATCCTCGAACAGGCCCAGGCGGAACTTGAAGAACAAGATCGGCCTGACCAGCTCGTCAAGGGCCCCTTCGTCGAGCCGCCCGTTCCGGACCAGGTCGCGAAGGGTCGAATAACAGTCGGGGTCCGGGGTTTCGACGTTTACGCCCGCTTTCACGGCGAGCAGTGCCGCTTCGCTCTTATCCTGAGCGACCGCGTGCGATGTCGCCTCGGGCCGGTCATGCAGCTCCGTGATGGCAAAATAATCCGAGACGACGTATCCCTGGAATCCCCATTCTTTGCGCAGGACGTCGCGGAGGAGCCATCTATTTGCGTGTGACGGAATGCCGTCGATTTCGTTGTACGAGGCCATGACGCTGACGGCTCCCCCCTTTTCCAACGCCTCCTTGAAAGGATACAGAAACACGTCCCTCAGGACTCGTTCAGAATAGTTCGCGGGAGCGCAGTTCATTCCCGATTCCGGCTGACCGTGAGCCGCAAAGTGTTTAAGCGTCGCGATGATATGCTTCTTATCCTTGAATCCGCCGTCTCCCTGGAATCCCCGAACGGCGGCAACGCCCATGCGAGCGACGAGGAACGGGTCCTCGCCGAACGTTTCTTCGGTGCGCCCCCAGCGGGGGTCGCGCGCGACGTCGACGACGGGGGTGAGCGCCTGATGTATCCCCCGGCTCCGCGCATCTTCGGCGATCGTGGAGTAGATCTGTTCCACGAGCTCCGGGTCAAACGTCGAGGCAAGGCCGATCGGCTGGGGATAGCTGGTCGCGTTTTCGCCGACCAGGCCGTGCAGACACTCTTCGTGAAAGATCACGGGAATTCCGAGGCGCGTCTCCTCGACAAAGAACCTCTGAAGAGCATTTGTGATCTCGACCGTTCGCTGCGCGGACAACCCGCCCCTGCTGTCTCCCGGACGGGCGATCTGGCCACATCCTTCCTTCATGTGCGTCCGCAGTTTCCCGAGATCGACTTCTCCCGCCTGGTCGAAAAGCATGGCATCCTTCATCCGCCAGACACAGAGCATCTGTGCCGTCTTCTCTTCCAGCGTCATCCGGCCCAGAAGGTCGCTCACCCGTTCGTTGATCGGAAGCCGTGGATTTCGGTAATCATCCCCTTTGCGCACTACTGCCGCCCCCACCGCCGTTTTCGCCATCGTATCCATTGCCGTTCGCCGGGAGCTACTCGATGTATGAGTTCAAAATGTTTTCCAGCATTTCCTGCCGGCCGCTCCCCACGGTCGGGGTGCCATTCTTGAGGATCCAATCCTCAACTTCGTCCATCTTTGCTCCCCCCGAAATAATTTTTTTTCCGATTCCCGATTTGAAACTTTCGTAGCGACGTTCGATGAAACCGGAGAGGACGCCGTCATCGGTCAACCTCTGCGCAATCATGAGGCCCCGGGCAAACGTATCCATCCCTCCGATGTGGGCGTGGAAGAGGTCCATGACGTCGTTGGAACTTCGTCTCGGCTTCGCGTCGAAATTGAGGCCGCCGCTCCCCAAACCGCCCTGCTTCAGGATGATGAGCATTGCGAGCGTGGTGCTGTAAAGGTCCGTGGGAAACTGGTCGGTGTCCCATCCCAGCATCAGGTCTCCGCGATTCGCATCGACACTTCCGAGCTTCCCGGCGGCCGAAGCAACGGCAAGCTCATGCTCGAAGGTGTGTCCGGCAAGGGTTGCGTGATTGGCTTCGATGTTGAGTTTGAAGTGATCGAGGAGGTCGTGGGAAGTGAGGAAGGAGAGGGTGGTCGAGGCGTCAAAGTCGTACTGATGTTTCGTCGGCTCCGCGGGTTTCGGTTCGATAAGAAATTGACCCTGGAAGCCGATCTTTTTCTTATAGTCGACTGCCATGTGCAGGAATCGCGCCATCTGCTCCTGCTCCTGCCGGAGGTTCGTGTTGAGGAGCGTCTCATACCCCTCGCGCCCTCCCCAGAACACGTAGTTTTCTCCGCCGAGCTCCATCGTCGCATCGATGGCATTCTTGACCTGGGAAAGCGCGTGCGCCATGACGGGTGCATGGGGATTCGTCGCGGCCCCCTGCGCATAGATCGGATTGCTGAAGAGGTTGGCAGTTCCCCACAGCACTTTCACGCCGGTTTCCTGCTGAAGACTGCGGGCAAGCGAGACCATGCTCTCGAGGTTCCTGCACGTTTCCGCAAACGAATCGCCTTCGGGGGCAATGTCGCGGTCATGGAAGCAGTAGTAGTCGACGCCGAGTTTCTGAAAGAATTCGAATGCCGCCTCCATTGTTTCCTTCGCACGGTCAAGCGGATTGGCGGCGGCATGCCACGGGCGTCTGAAGCTGGGACCGCCGAACATGTCGGCGCCGGTTCCCATAAATGTATGCCAATACGCCACAGAGAATCTCAGGTGTTCTCCGAGAGTCCGTCCTCCGATCTTCTTCTTCTTGTCATACTGTTTGAACGCAAAGGGATTTTTCGATTGCTTCCCTTCGAACGCGATGGGGCTCTTGAGGTCCGGGAAAAATTTGTTCAGCATGTCGGCGGGAATGGAAATGCTGTGGAACAACGAAGGAAACTCAGGAGAAGAGTCACATTCAGTCCTTTGATTGGTTCAATTCAATTTGAACCGTTCCAATATGAACTTTGGATTATCAAATGTCAACGAAAAAACTGCTGCATTTCCTGATTCGTTTTGGCGGCCTAAAGTTTTCGTTGAGTCAATTCTGAGAGACCCTTCTTCCATACGCGGTATATTTCCCCATATCGGTCGACTCGTCGGGCATCGGGAGCGGTTTTTTTTACGACTTTGAGCCCTCGAAATGCCTCTTTATCGGAATAGAGCCCGATTCCGATCCCCGCTCCCCGCGCAGCTCCCTGGGAGCCGTCGGTATTGTAAATCTCGAGGTTGAGGTTGCACGCGTTGACAAATGCGTCCCGAAAAACTCCACTCTGAAACAAATTCGAATCGCCTGCCCGAACGATGGAAACGTCGATGCCCATGGAATTCAGGACTTCCAGGCCGTAGCAAAATGCAAACGCGATTCCTTCCTGCGCCGCGCGAATCAAATGCCGTTCTTCGTGGATGTTGAAATTGATCCCCGAGAACCCGCCACCGACATCCAGATTTTCCAGCACTCTCTCCGCGCCATTCCCAAAGGGAAAACACAAGACACCCTCGGCACCGATGGCGACCTGACCGGCCATCCGGTTCATCTCTGCGTACGATCGTCGGTTGCCGCCGAGTTGCTTCTTCACCCAACTATATTGAATACCGGTTCCGTTGATGCAGAGGAGGACGCCGTTGACGGGACGCCGAACCGAATAATTCACATGCGCAAATGTGTTCACTCGCCCTTTCGCGTCCGCGACATTCTCTGTTGTGACACCGTAGACGACGCCGGAGGTTCCGGCTGTTGCGGCGACATCCCCCGCGTTGAGCACGTTGAGTGAGAGCGCGTTGTTCGGCTGGTCGCCGGCACGATATGCGACCGGGATACCCGGGGGAAGGCCGAGCTCCGCAGCCCCCTTCTTTCCGAGAACTCCCTGCGCTCCGAATGTCGG
>DATJYV010000074.1:0-10339 GCA_035499415.1 Bacteroidota bacterium | reverse complement strand
CCCACATCGATTGTGTCGGCCGGGAAGTCGACGTGTGGATGGATGAGGAGAAGATCATGGAAAAAGGGAGGTTTCTCGTCTAGCCCCAAGCGTCGACTGTCAGGCCGACGCTGGTCCGAAGAAATCATCCTCAAGGGTGGCGGCAGAGCAGGGCCGTTCGATCTATCACGCAGCCTATCACCTCGATGGTTCCCGAACTTCGCAAGAAATTCAACGCCGAATTTACCGATAAGGCCTACCGCGCCTTTGTCCAGGAATTAGACACAACCTACAGGTATCCTCTCGACTTCCGCGTCTCCGAGACACCGCTTTTCCTTTCCGAAGAAATCACGCGGGAGCTCATCTCAGCGGGCGATTTGATCCTCGCGACGCTGCAATCAAAAGAATTTACCTCGCATGCCTCAACCGCGGTTCCGCCGGCATGGAATGTTCCTCGCGAGACCGCTCATCCCGCGTTCCTGCAACTGGATTTCGCGATCTGTCAGAATGACTCCGGCGAATTTTCTCCCCAGCTCATCGAGCTTCAAGGCTTCCCCTCGCTGTATTGTTATCAGGCGGCGCACGATGCGGCGACGCGCCATAACTTCCGCGTTCCGTCCGGGTACGGCAGTTATTTCGGGGGTCTGACCTTTGAAACGTATCTCGGGGTTCTGCGGAACCTCATCGTCGGAACGCGCGACCCGTCGAGTGTCGTACTGCTCGAAGTCGACCCGGAGCGTCAGAAAACACGGATCGACTTTGCGTGCACGGAAAAAATGCTCGGCATTCCGACGGTCGACCTTGTCAAAATCATCAAGAAAGGACGGAAGCTGTCCTACGAACGGGACGGAAAAGAATTCCCGATTGAACGAATCTACAACCGGGTGATTGTCGACGACCTGGAAAAGAAAAAAGTCCAAAGCAGTTTCAAGTTCACGGACGACATGGATGCCGAATGGGTGGGTCATCCCAACTGGTTCTACAGGATCAGCAAACACACGCTGCCGTTCCTGAAGAACAAATACGTTCCCCCGTGCATGTTTCTTGACGACCTTCGATCATTGCCGGACGACCTCGGCGAATACGTCCTGAAGCCCCTCTACTCGTTTGCCGGCTCCGGCGTGAAAGTCGACCTGACGCGGGCTGACCTCGATGCGATCAGCGACCGTCATTCGTACATCCTCCAGAAGAAAGTAACATACGCTCCGCTGGTGCAAACGCCCGACGGATACGCAATGGCGGAAGTTCGAATGATGTATGTATGGGAGACGCGCCCGCTGCTCGTAAACAACCTCGTGCGCATGAGCAAGGGGAAGATGATGGGAGTTGCGTTCAACAAAGACAAAACCTGGGTCGGGTCGAGTATTGCCTACCACCCGTGAATCCACCTCGGCGCCGGGCCGCGGATTCGTTGACTTTTCACCCACTTTTCGCTACTTTTGAAGTGCACATGCTTCGAGGCAGCGGCAAGAAAATCGCGCGGAGACGCTGAAGATGCCATTGCGGATGGACGGTCGTGGTACCGTCCTTCGTCGTTTATGTAAGCGTTCGGACGATTTCCCGATTCGGCGCATCCCGTGATCACCAAGTACGGCTACGACGTCTACTGGACGATTGCCGCCGGGTGTCTTGTTCTTGTTGTCTTATCGTTCCTGTTCATAGAGCCGCGCGCTGCCCGGTACGGCGTGAGCGCTGTGGCGATTCTCGCGCTCGCGTTTGCCACCAATTTCTTCCGCGACCCCGATCGTTCGACGCCGGCCGATGACTCTGCGGTGATCTCGCCGGCAGACGGGAAGGTGATCCTGATCCGCGAAGCACGATCGGCGGAATTTATGCAGGGAGACGCGATCCAGGTCAGCATCTTCATGTCCCCCCTCGACGTCCACGTGAACCGAAATCCCGTCTCGGGGGTCGTGCGCTACATGCGGTACGTGAAGGGGGAATATTTTGCGGCTTTCGAAGACAAGGCATCGGAGAAAAATGAGCAGATGATTGTCGGCATCGAAAACGGACGCGGAAAAGTGTTGATGAAACAAATCGCTGGATTTGTTGCGCGGAGAATCGTCTGTTCGCTCGCGCTCAATGAGCGTGTCGTCGCGGGCGAACGATTCGGCATGATCAAGTTCGGGTCGCGCGTCGATCTATTGCTTCCGAATAACTCGCATGTGCGCGTGCACGTTGGAGACCGGACGGTGGCGGGAGAAACGGTGCTTGCCACGCTCGGTCCGTCGTTCGACCCCCGGGGGGTGAAGCCGGGGTCAATTCCTTCACACCCATAAGACCTCGATGAAAATAACCAGAGCAGTCGTCCCGAGCCTTTTTACGACTCTCAACATCTTCTGCGGTTTCCTGGCGATCATGAATGCAGGCCAGGGGAAAATTGAAATGGCGGCGTGGTTCGTCATCCTTGCTGCTATCTTTGATTCTCTCGACGGCGTCATGGCCCGCATTACACGGTCCTCGAGCAAATTCGGCGTCGAGCTTGATTCTCTCGCCGACGTTGTTTCCTTCGGCGCCGCGCCGTCCGTCATGGTTTATCGCGCGCATCTCTCCGTGTTCGACAACTGGGGGATCCTCATCGCATCTCTTCCGCTCATCTTCGGTGCGATACGGCTCGCCCGGTTCAACGTCCAGCTCGTCGGCTTTGATAAAGACCATTTTAGCGGACTGCCGATTCCCGCGCAGGCCATCACGCTCAGTGCCTTCCTTCTCGAAAATTATTCCGACGGGCTCGGCATGATCGGCGCGGCACGGGACGCGCTTGCGCCGCTCGTGCTTCTCGTGTCATTCCTCATGGTCAGCCGCGTCCGCTACGAAACCCTGCCGAAGCTGACGAAGCGCGACATTGCGGCGAACCCGTGGCGCGTGGTCGGTTTTGGCGTGGCGGCGCTCATCGTTATCTTCTCCAAGGGTCAGTATCTCTTCCTCGTCCTCTTCGCGTTCATCTGCCTCGGCCTCATCCGGTCCGGCTATCATGCCGTTCGCCGTTGGGGGCTCCACATCGAAAAGGAAGCGGACGAAGAGAGTGAAGTCTCGAGCATCGATATTTAAGCCGAGGGGTCCCGATGTTTCAATCAAGGATTGTCGTCACGCTTCGCAAGTCGATCCTCGACCCTCAGGGGAAGGCGGTGGAACAGGGAATTCATTCGCTCGGTTTCCCGAAAGTCGAGGATGTCCGGATCGGAAAATTCATCGAGCTCCGCGTCGCGACCGACAAGCGGGATGAAGCGGAGAGGATTACAAAGGAAGCGTGTCAAAAACTTCTGGCGAACCCTGTGATGGAAGACTTTTCGTACACGCTCGAGCAGGTGAAGAGCTGACGATGGCGAAATTCGGCATCATCGTTTTTCCCGGCTCCAACTGCGACCACGATGCACACTTCGCAACGGGAACGGTCCTCGGCCAGGAGTCGCGATTTATCTGGCACAAGGACAAGAAGCTCGGCGACATCGACGTCGTGATTCTGCCCGGTGGATTCTCGTACGGCGATTACCTGCGGTGCGGGGCGATTGCCCGGTTTTCGCCGATCATGACCGACGTGGTCCGGTTCGCCGCGGATGGCGGAACGGTTTTCGGCATATGCAACGGATTTCAAATCCTTACCGAGGCCGGATTGCTTCCGGGGGCTCTCTTGCAGAACGCATCCTTGCGGTTCGCGTGTAAACAAGTGCATGTGCGCGTCGAGAACAACCGGACCCGGCTGACGAACAAAAGCGGCGCGGGCGATGTCCTGCAGATTCCCATTGCGCACGGCGACGGCAATTACTTTATCGACGACACCGCGCTCCGCCGCATGGAAGAGAGGGGGCAGATTCTTTTTCGGTATTGCAATGCCGACGGGTCGGTGAGCCCCGAGGCGAACCCGAACGGGTCGCTTGCCAATATTGCCGGGGTCATGAATGAAGCGGGAAATGTGTTTGGTATGATGCCCCATCCGGAGCGTGCGTCCGATGCTCTCCTCGGCAGCACCGATGGGCTCCCAATATTTCAATCGTTGATCGAGAGCGCAGCGAACCAATCATTGTACCACGGTCTTATGACCGCAGAGAGGAGTTAATCATGTTTGGAAATGTCGGTGGCTCGGAGCTGTTTCTCATTCTTCTGATCATCCTCGTCTTCTTCGGAGCCAAAAAACTTCCCGAACTTGCCAAGGGGTTGGGCCAGGGCATCAGGGAATTCCGAAAGGCGGCCCGTGACGTTCAGGATGAAGTGGAAAAGGAAGTCAAACAGCTTGACAAGGATGTCAGTCAGCCGGACGACAAGAGCGAAAAGAAGTAGCTCCCCTCCGTCTGGTTCGCCTCCCGTAGTTCACTTACCTCCCGTGGAAAGTCCCTGCCCGGCCCGCTCCCGCGCCTATGAAGAAATTTGACTCCATTCAGTGGGACCTCGCGAGCGGCAGGACGACTTCCGAGCGTGTGACGAGGGAGTATCTCCAGGCGATCGGTGCGAACGCCTCGCTCAACGCATTCCTTTCGGTGTTTGAAGAGAAGGCCCTTGGCCAGGCACGGGCAGTCGATGAAAAACTGCGTGCCGGGAATGCGGGTCCGCTTGCCGGCATGGTCGTCGCGGTCAAGGATGTCATCTGCGTCAAGGACGAGCGTGTGACGTGCGGCTCAAAGATTCTGGAGAATTTTGTTTCATTGTACGATGCGACCGTTATTGAGCGCCTGCGCCGTGCCGACGCCGTCATCGTCGGAAAGTGCAATATGGATGAATTTGCGATGGGTTCGTCGACGGAAAACTCGGCATTCGGCCGCGTACGTCTGCCGCAGGATGAATCGCGGGTACCCGGGGGTTCGAGCGGCGGGTCGGCAGTGGCCGTCAGGGCGGGGTTGGCGACAACGGCTCTTGGGTCCGACACGGGCGGATCGATCCGGCAGCCCGCATCGTTCACCGGCGTCGTGGGACTCAAACCGACTTACGGGCGAGTTTCGCGTTACGGCCTTGTCGCGTTCGCATCCTCCTTTGATACCATCGGTCCGTTTGGACTCTGCACAAAGGACGCGGCACGGGTGCTCGGCGTGATCGCCGGACATGACGAACGGGATGAAACCTCGGCGGTCGTGCCGGTCCCGGATTACCTTGGAGGATTGACCCAGAGTGTGGCGGGGTTGAAAGTGGGAGTACCGAAGGAATATTTTGGCGCGGCGCTGGACGCCCAGATTGGCAACGCAGTGGCGTCAAAGCTTGAAGTCCTGAGAAAGAACGGAGCGACGGTCACGGAGATATCGTTGCCCTACACGGACTACACGATCTCTACCTATTACATTCTCGCGACAGCGGAGGCCTCCTCGAACCTCGCGCGGTACGACGGAGCCCGCTACGGGTTTCGGTCCGAAGGAGCGCACGAGCTCCGCGACATGTATGTAGAATCCCGCAGCAAGGGGTTTGGGGCAGAGGTAAAGCGAAGGATCATGCTGGGCACGTACGTGCTCTCATCCGGTTATTACGACGCGTACTACCGAAAGGCGCAAAAGGTGCGGCGGCTGATTCAGAATGATTTCATCGAGGCGTTCAAGAAAGTGGATGTCGTTATGACGCCGACATCGCCGAGCACTGCGTTCAAAGCCGGGGAGAAGATCGACGACCCTCTGCAGATGTATCTCTCCGACATCTACACGACCTCGGCGAACCTCGCGGGGATTCCGGGTATCAGCATCCCCTGCGGAGAAGACAACGGGGGTCTTCCCATCGGACTGCAGATCCTGGGAAAACATTTTGACGAGCAGACGATCCTCCGGGTTGCAGACTTCCTCGAGACGGCCGGCCAATAATGGACCAGACAAGACCGGCCCCTCCAGTTACCCAATTGCCAAATTAACCAATCACCAAATTCTCCTTGAGCATCCTCGTAAACAAGTCGACCCGGCTCGTCGTGCAAGGGATCACGGGCAGCGAAGGCACGTTCCATACGAAGCAGATGATCGAGTATGGGACCAACGTCGTCGCCGGCGTCACGCCGGGAAAGGGGGGAAGTTCCTACAAGGGAAATGACAAGGACAAGCTCGGTCGACCCGTTCCCGTTTTTAACACCGTCCGAGAAGCCGTCGAGGCCGAAGGGGCAAACGCTTCCGTCATTTTTGTACCTGCGGCGTTCGCAGCTGACGCTGTCATGGAGGCGGCAGATTCCGGCGTGAAGCTTGTCGTGACGATCACGGAAGGAATTCCGATACGGGATATGGTAGGAGTGTATGAGTATCTGAACGCACGAGGCGTCCGGATGGTCGGGCCCAACTGTCCCGGGATCATCACCCCGGGCGAATGCAAGATCGGCATCATGCCGGGATTCATCCATAAAGCCGGAAGGGTTGGCCTCATCTCGCGGAGCGGAACGCTCACGTACGAAGCTGTCTGGCAGATGACGGAACGGGGGATCGGCCAGTCGACATGTGTCGGCATCGGCGGCGACCCGGTGATCGGGACACGCTTCATCGATGCCGTGAAACTGTTCAACGAGGACGAGAGGACGGACGCGATCATGATGATTGGCGAGATCGGCGGGAGTGCCGAAGAAGAAGCCGCGGCGTATATCGCGAGGCACGTGCGCAAGCCGGTCGTCGGATTTATCGCGGGGCGGACGGCTCCCCCGGGAAGACGCATGGGGCACGCGGGTGCCATCATTTCCGGCGGTCACGGTACGGCGGAAGAGAAAATAAAAGCTCTCACGCAGGCGGGAATAGCAGTGGCGGAGAGTCCCGCCTCGCTCGGTGAAACCATGGAGCATGCGCTCAAGCGGCGTGGATCCCACGCGCGTCCGGGCAAGAGTCCGGAACCGCCAAAGGACCGGAAGCGGGTAACAGCCGCGCGCCGCCGGCCTACAAAGAGGCGTCGACGATAAAGTCAAACAAAGGAACAAAACGGTCATGTGGGAAGAGAAAAGAATAGGAGTCGTCCGGGAGATAACGAGTTCGGCACTGACGGTCCTGATCGACCATCAACTCTCCAATCTCTCCAAAAAAATCGGCGATCGCGTCTATCTCGTCGGTCAGATCGGAACCTACGTCCTCGTTCCCGTGGGGAAAATGTTTGTCATCGGAATCGTCGACCAGATGAGAAAATCGGACGTGATGGAAGGGGGAAAGACGATTTCCGCCTACCTCATGACCGTGACCATGGTCGGAACGATGAAGAACGGTAAGTACGAGACGGGAGTCTCCACCGTGCCGACGGCCGAGGCGATTGTCTACCTCCTGGAAGACAAGGATATGAAGGTCGCGTTCTCGGCGTTCCAAAAATTCAACTTCTCCGTCGGCCAGCTTTCGCTGTTCGAGAACGAGCGTGCGTACCTCGACCCCAACCGCTTCTTCGGAAAGCACCTGGCGATTCTGGGCTCGAGCGGATCGGGAAAATCGTGCACCGTCTCTTCGATTCTCCAAAAAGTGGCGAAGTTCCCCGACACGAATGTGGTTCTCATCGACATTCACAACGAATACACGAAAGCGTTCCCGGAGGGAAGCCAGCATTTTGACCTTGCGGCGCTCGAACTGCCTTACTGGCTCATGAATTTTGAAGAAATCCAGGAGATGTTCATCGACCCCGACGATGAAAACGCATCGATCCATATTTCCATGCTCCAGGATCTGATCCTCGCGTCGAAAAAGGCGAAGAACCCCCAGCTCTCCGGCGTGACGACAATCGACACGCCCGTCTTTTACGATATGAACGAAGTCCGCGGGCGGCTTCAGTTTCTCGACACCGAAAAGATCACCGGCGGTCCCTCGGGCCCGCGCGAAGGCCCGTACTTCGGCAAATTCACCCGGATCCTCGTGAAGCTCAATTCCAAGCTCAACGACCCGCGCTACGGATTCATGTTCAGGCCGAAGGTGTGTCTCGACTCGGAATCGGCCAAGGCGCTCATGATGATGATCTTCGGGCTCAACGGTCAGTCAAAAATCACCATCATGGACATGAGCGGAATTCCGTTCGACATCGTCAAGACGGTTGTCGCCCTCGTGGCGCGCATTGCGTTTGATTTCAACTTCTGGAACCCCCATCGCCGGGATCTTCCCATCCTTCTCGTCTTCGAAGAGGCGCACAACTACCTCTCGACGTCCGCGGACGGATCTTCCGCTGCCCGAAAAACTGTGGAACGGATCGCAAAAGAGGGACGCAAGTATGGCGTGAGCTGCATGATCGTCAGCCAGCGGCCTTCGGATATTTCGGAGACGATCCTGTCGCAATGCAGCAACTTTGTGATCCTGCGTCTGCTGAATCCTGTCGACCAGGGATATATCCGGCGGCTCGTGCCCGACACCTTCAGCGGTCTGGACAGTGTCATTCCGCTTCTGCGCCAGGGCGAGGCGGTGATCCTGGGCGATGCAATGCCGATGCCGCTTCGTGTTCAGTTTGACCTGCCGAATCCCACTCCCGACAGCGCGGACGTCCAGTTCTTCGACAAGTGGAGGCAAAAAGGGGCGAAGACAGACGCGAGTGAAGTTATGGAACGGTGGTGGAATCAGCAGAAGAATTAGGGGTTTGAAAGCGTAAGCAGGAAGACAAGGGACAGAATCCACAAGTCAGGAGTCGGAAGGAAGAACGTGATGGACGGGATGCGAAATGGAGGATGGAGACAAGGAAATGGCGACTGAACGGACGCTCGCAATACTGAAGCCGGATTGCGTGAGAAAGAACCTGCAGGGAGAAGTACTTGCAAGGATCCAGAAATCCGGTTTCCGGGTCCTGGGATTCAAACAGGTCCGCATGACGAAGGAGACTGCCGGAGCGTTTTATGAAGTGCATCGGGGGCGGCCGTTCTATGATGGGCTTGTCGATTTCATGTCGAGCGGTCCGTGCGTGCCCGT
Source organism: Bacteroidota bacterium (assembly GCA_035499415.1). Taxonomy (GTDB): domain Bacteria; phylum Bacteroidota; class Ignavibacteria; order UBA10030; family UBA10030; genus DATJYV01. The sequence goes on along the minus strand of DATJYV010000074.1, from coordinate 1,559 downwards.
CGCTCTCGAAAAAGAAAATGCGGTTGGGGACTTCCGTACCCTGATTGGCGCGACCGACCCAAAAGATGCAGCTCCCGGAACCATCCGGAAACAATTTGCCGACAGCAAGGGGGAGAATATCGTTCATGGCTCGGATTCGCCGGAGAACGGCGCACGGGAGGTTGCTTTCTTTTTTTCCCAATCCGAACTTCTCTAGCCATCGGACCGCGTTTCGCGCCGATGCCGGCCAATCCCTTCTTTAGCTTCTTTTCCTCCGATGTCCCTCAAACGGTGGGATAAACTTTCATCATCCATCCTCTTTCGAAATCGGTGGTGGACCTATCGCAGAGACACCGTTCGACTTCCGGCCGGGGGCGAAGGGGAATATCACTATGTTGATTCTTTCGGCTCCAGTCTCGTTGTCCCGGTTCGACCGGACGGATCGCTGATCCTGCTGAACCAGTATCGCTACTTGTGCGACCGGGAAAGTCTGGAGTTCCCGTGCGGTGGAGTGAAAGAAGGGGAGTCGTATGACGCGGCGGCGGCGCGTGAGCTTCAGGAAGAAGCAGGATTCGTCGCGCGCGACTGGAAGATTGCAGGGGAGTTCAACCCGTACAATGGGGTGACGAATGAATTCTGCAGGATCTACATTGCGCGGAATCTCTCTGCGTTGAAGGCAGCGTCCGATGAGACGGAGGAGTTCGAGCAATGGACGCTTCGTCCGGACGAAATTGAAGCCCGCATCGTCTCGGGAGTGATTTGGGACGGAATGACCATCGCCGCGTGGACCATCGCAAAGAACCACATTTGAGCCCGCAACCGTCCCTCCGGGTTTTTTCCCGCATTCTCCTCAGCGCCGTGCAATTGCTCGTGATGCTTCTTGCGTTCCTGTCGCGAGGGTCGTCGCAGGTTCGCGTTGGGGCCGACATTCTTTTTGATGAGCGCTTTGACCTCGTTCGGGGTAAGCGCGTGGCGCTCGTGGCAAACAACACGTCGCTGCTTGCGAGTGGAGAACATCTCGCGGATGCGCTTCACAGGAATGCGGAGACCCATCTGACAAAACTGTTCGGCCCGGAACACGGAATCCGCGGCGACACGCCGGACGGCATCTCTGTCGGGAATTCACGGGATGACAGGACCGGCCTGCCCGTTTTTTCACTCTTCGGGGCCGCGACAAAACCGACCCCGGAAATGCTCGACAGCATCGATGTCGTCCTCTTCGACATCCAGGACGTGGGGGCTCGATTTTATACGTACGAATCGACCCTCTCGCTCACGATGGAAGCCGCAGCAGAGCGCGGGATCCCATTTGTCGTCCTCGACCGGCCCAACCCCATTCGCGGTGTTTCGCCCGAAGGTTTCGTCCTTGTGGACTCGCTCCGGTCGTTCGTCGGGCTCCATCCGATTCCCATTGTGCATGCGATGACGCTCGGGGAGCTTGCGCGCATGATGAACGGAGAGGGATGGCTTCGAAACGGCGTCAAGGCATCGCTTACCGTCGTGGCGCTCGAGGGATGGAAACGCGAAATGTGGTATGACGAGACGGGACTGGCGTGGGTGAAACCATCGCCGAACATGAC
>DATJYV010000073.1:0-44849 GCA_035499415.1 Bacteroidota bacterium | reverse complement strand
TACCCGAAAGTTTGTCTCTCGTTGCCGCGGCCTTCGCCATCTCACGCCATCGTCCCGGCGTCGCGTCGGTCACGCTGAGGAGAAACGTTCCGACCCCCGCTGAATCCAGCCGCAGCGTCACCGGCTGCTTCGCGTCCTCACCCGCAGATCCGGGCCCGTACCAGCGATTGAATTGCTCCGCCCGAATGATAAAATCACCCTCCCGCAACGATTGACTTCCCTCGAGCGCGTTCCGCATTTCGAAGTCGAGTTCTCCCGCAACCCCGTTGCGGTTTGAGTTCCGAATCTCATCGTAGGCATCATGCCCTGCTGCAGTGAGGATTCCGATCGCCAGCAGTGATATCCAAATGTAGTTGAGCATCCCTCGTCGAAAAAACTTTGTTACGCTAAACTATATCTTTTCGGCCGAAATGCAAGGTAGCCGCCAAGCGCCGCCTCATTCAGCCGCACGATTTTATTTCGCTGCAAAAAGGGACATGAGAAGCGCGCCCGACGATGTGCATGCGAAATTGACCACATCATTATCGACCCATGTAAATCCCCTGACGCGCCTTCCTTCGATCCGCCCGCAGTGGATCCTTTTTTCCGACCTCCTCCCACAGCCCGGGCATTCGTATTCCGCCTGAACCGTCGAGCCCAGAAGCGTATCGAACACGCACGCCGCAATTCCCGACACGATGATCGCGCCGGCCGTCGTGATCGTGTCCAGCCACGGCAGAGCGCTCAATCCCACAACACATGAGCCGATGAGCCCCGCTGCAAGTCCCATCAGAGAAACGGCACCGCTCGTCCCCGGCTCCGCGCGCCGGAGATTCCGGACCAGCAGCGGCGGGTTTCGGGACAGCATTCCCACTTCCGTCGCCCACGTGTCCGCCGTCGCTGCCGCGATCGACCCGGCGTACGGAAGATAGAGATTTACATCGCGGAAAATGCCGTGAAGAATGACGAGAAGGAGAGACACTCCCCCGTTCGCCAGGACCTGCATCGCGTCTCTCGGCCCGGGCTTGAGGATGGCGTCCTTCAGCCCGGCTTTCCGCTCGCGTCCCGCCCGGGTCAAAGCGCTCGACGTCACAAAAAAAGTAACGATGGGAACGGTCCATTTCCAGCCCCCCATTCCGAAAATGACGATCGCGAAAATCAGCGTTGCGCTTGCTCCGCCGACGGTCAGCCAACGCCGCTTGTAAGCCAGGGCAGCGATGACAAACCCAAAACAGAGGCCGATGAGATATTGACTGCCGGGGATTGCGGAGAGCATCTATTTCTCGAGCGAGAAACCTCCTGAATGAGTCGGAGTACCCCGCGCCGGCTGCACGCCGGAGAGACGAGATGTCAGGGCTGGGGCTCCGCTTCAGCCCGAACGGCAGTTCCCCGCACAAGCGCATGGAGCAGGACTTCAAGCGCCAGCAGAGGGTCAACGCTCGAGCTTTTGAGATTCGCGTCGGTGGCGGCGAGCGCCGAAAGGGAATGTTCGATTTGCCCGACAGTAAAGCGCGTCGAGAAATCAAGATAGGATTTGACAAAATACGGCGAGATGCGCAGTTCGCCGGCCATCTCATTTTCCGTCGCCCCACGCTGTCTGAGTTCGGACAGTTTATAAAGGTGCAGAAAAAATCGCGTCAGCATGACGATCATCATCTGCGGGCTCTCGCCCAACTCCATCATCCGTTCAAGAACCACCGTCGCTTCTTTTGAGTCTTTTCTGCCGATTGCGTTCTGGAGGTCGAAAATCGTAAACCCTTTCGTAGCCCCAACGACGGCCGTCACGTCGTCCGGCGAGATTTGCGGTCGATCTCCGACAAAGATGAAAAGTTTGTCGATCTCATTCTGGAGGGAACGCAGAGAGGTGCCGACATACGCATGGAGGAGCCGGCATGCGTCCAGGTCGGCCGTTTTCCCCCGCTCCTGGATGCGGTTTGATATCCACCCCGGGACCTGGTTGTCGTACAACGAAGGGCAGAAGACAACTTCCGCCTTCTTCCGGAGCTCGTTGAAGGGCTTTCGCCGAAAGTCGGGCGCATCGGCGACGAGGATGAGCAGCGTGGATTCGAGCGGACGCTGGATGTAGGAGGTGACGCATTCCTTCGCCGCGTCCGTGGTGACGAGCTTTTCGAATTCCCGGACGACGACAACCCGTTTGGCGCTCATCATGGGAAACGAATTTGCATGCGCAACGACTTCCTGCGCGTCGACCTGACTGCCGTAGACGATATCAAGATTGAATCCCTTCGTCCCATCGTCCAGCGTCGTGCGGACGATCGTCTCGACGGCTTCCTGAATGAGGAAGTCTTCCTCGCCATAGAAAAGATAGACGGGGGCGAAAACGGATCCCTGAAGAACGCGCTGGAAATCCTTGTACGAAGATTCCGGCATCCGAAGATCCTTCCGCGTGCGACGATCCTTGTTAGTGGACTTCCACCGACAAAATTTTGACGTCGACTTTCGGTCGTCCGTCCGTCGGTCCCATCTGGGGATTCGGGATGATCTCGACGGCGGCAATTTTGTCGACCGCTTCCATGCCCTTCGTCACCCTCCCAAAAATCGTGTATTTCTTCGGCAGCCACGGTGCGTCGTTCAGGACGATGAAGAACTGGCTCGTGTTGGTATTCGGTCCCCGGTTCGCCATCGCAAGTGTTCCTCGTTTATATCCCGCCTGGAACGACGGCGCCTCGGGATTCAGCTCATCCGCAAAATCCCCGCCGTAGATGCTCCTCCCGCCTGCCCCCGTCCCCGTGGAGTCGCCCGACTGGATCACGAATCCTTTGGAGATGCGGTGGAAGATGATCCCGTTGAAGTATCCCTGGCGCGCGAGCCCGACGAAGTTCGCGACTGTCTTTGGCGCGTCGGAGTCGTAGAGTTCAACATCGAAGTCTCCCATCGTCGTCTTGACCGTTACGGCCGTCATTTTAGGGGCCTCCTGCACGTGACATGAGATGAGAACGAATGCCGCGATCCCGAGAATGGAGGCGGCCGTGAGCGTACGGATCATCATAGTTCCCTCGCGTTAGTTCATAAAAAGAGGATGGTGCAGACACCGACGGCCAGACAATATGCCGCAAACCAGTTGATCCAGCCGCGACGAAGAATATCGAAGAGCAATTTGATCGCAATATAGCCGGTCACGGCGGCCGCGGTCACTCCCGCGACGATTGGCCAGATTCCAATATCGATACCGTGCCCGACGACCTCGTTCGTCTCGAGCACGACCGCTCCGAGAATCACGGGAATGGCCAGAAGAAACGAAAATCGTGCAGCGAGGACGGGGTTGAGCTTCGCATACAACGCGGTCGCAATCGTAACCCCGGACCGCGAAATCCCCGGAAAAATCGAGGCGGCCTGTGCGATGCCGATGATGATCGATGAGCCGAGCCCGATGCGTTTGAGATTGTCCGGACGCGCAAGCCCCGTGAGAAACAGAAGAAGTCCGGAAACGACGAGGTTCATGGCGACGAACTTTGGGTCGGTGAAAGCCCCTTTGACCGTGTCGTGATACCAGTATCCCGCGGCAACCACGGGAATCGTTCCCACCAGAAGCGCCCATCCCATCCGGGCGTTGTCGTCTGTTCTGTATGCCTCACGCATCTTTCCCTGAAGGACCGACCGCGTCAATGATTTGATGATGGCGACAATGTCGTGGCGGAAGACGACGATGACGCTCAAGAGCGACCCGAAATGCACGTAGACATCGAACGTAAGGCCGGCGTTCGTCACGACATGGAGGAGGTGCTGTCCGAGAATAATATGCGCCGAGCTGCTGACGGGAAGAAACTCCGTCAACCCTTGAATGACGCCAAGAAGAATCGCTTTGGGCACATCCATCAGAAAGCCGTACCTCCGGTATCGCCGTATCCCCCTCCTTTGGCGTGAATGAGATCGTCAGAGTTGAAAAAGGACGCCGAACCTCGCACCAACAGAAAAGTAATCCATCCGGGCGCGCGTCGAAGCGTATGCCGGCTGCGCTCCTGCCGAATTCGTGAGATTTCCTGCGTAGCAGTATCGCATTTCGAAGCCGATGTTACCGAAGAAATGAGGGTCGAATTCGGTATCCGCAACCGCGTCTGCGACGATCGTCCCACCTTTGGCATGGTAATCCTGCTCGGACCCGGCGCCCGTATTCTTCTGCGTAAAGGTCGCCGCGGCGTAGCCCGCGCCCCCTCCAAACTTGAGCCAATAACCGGTCCCCGGCACAACGTAATGCACGAGGAGGGTCGGCATTTGAACGGTGTACGAAAAATTCCACGAGGAGAATCCACTCACGTCCGACAAAGAGTAGGACTTAAGGAAATACGTGTACTCGACCGCGACGGACAAGTCCCGGGTCATTCTCGCTTCGGGGGCGATGAAAAATTCCGTGGCAGATGAGAAATTGGTGAGCCGGGAGCCGATGGGGGGTGAGACGAGCGTGTTGATATAGTCGATGATGGACGGGGCTGCCTGCAGGTCGACGCCGAGGCCGAGCGCGCAGTGAATGAACCGGTCGAACGTGGAGTCTTCCTGGGCAAGAACGAGCGAAGAAGTCCACGGCGCAGTTCCGACCAGAACCGCCAGAAGGGTTCGTTTCATGAACGCGGGGAACTCAAGGGCTGAATGCGGACGGGGGTTCCGAGTCGGAGCGATTCGACCATCGCAAGGGTCGCGCGCGTCGTCATGACGAGGCTCTCAAAGGGGATGGGGGAACTTCCGCCTGCACGGACTGCGGCGAGAAACTGAAATATTTCATCCCGGTGACCCTTGTCGATGGCAGACCTGCGCGTTACATCGGCCGATCCCTTCGCATGGAGTGTCAGGGAGCGAAAGTTGTCGAGAACGGCGGTTCGACCCGTCGTGAAAATTTCGATGTGCTCCTTTGGGACGCTGGAATCTCCATTCGCGACGTACGTTATGACTCCGACAGAGCCATCGGTAAAGCGCACGGTGACGACAACGGAGTCGTCCGCGAGGGGGCCCGACAAGTTTGCTCCAACGGGTTCAGCAAAAACGTTTTCGGGATCCGACCCCGTGAAAAATTGCATCAGGTCGACAAAATGACAAACCTCTCCGATGATGCGACCTCCTCCCTCGACGGGGTCGAGCGTCCAGCTGGATGACGGCATGAGTCCCGCATGCACGCGGTACGAAATGACCATCGGCCCTGCCGAATTTTCGAGGAAGGCCGCTGTTTTTACAACGAGGGGGGCGAATCGGCGATTAAACCCAGTCATGAGGATTGGTCCCGGCGTGTGCCTGTGCGCGGCCTTGTAGGCAGTCATGATGCTGTCCAACCCTTCGGCGGTTGTCGCAAGCGGTTTCTCGACGAACACATGCTTGCCTGCCTGAAGCGCCCGCGAGACCAACGGGGCATGGAGGTTGTGTCGCGTCGCAATAAACACCGTTCCGATCGATTCGTGGTCTATCACTGCCGAAGCCCGGGATGTCGCAAATTGAAAACCGAACTGCCTGGCAACATTGTTCGCATTCAGTCCGTTCGCGGTACAAACCCCGACGAGCTTCGCGTCTCCAACCCTCTGGACTTCGGGAAGAAGCGACGCCTGAGCGAAATTTCCGGCGCCGACAAATCCGATGTGCAGGGGGTTGAATAATTTCGCCGTGGGCTTGATCTGCACGGACGTCGCTTTGAGCGCCTCGCGCGCATTAGAATCGTACTCAAGAAGAATCCCGATCGCCCTTTTCCCCCCTTCTCGCTGTGACAGAAGAGCGTACGCTTTCCGCGCCTCATCAATGGGGAAGCGATGGGTGACGAGGATATCCACGCGAACCTTGCCGGTCGAGAGCAGGCGGAGAAACTCCTGCATGTTTCTATTCTCCGTCCAGCGCACGTAGCCGACCGGATAGTCGTTCCCCCGTTCCTCGTACTCGACATCGTATCTGCCTGGCCCGTACGAGCGCGAGACCCGAAAGTCCAATTCCTTCATGTAGTACGGTTTTCGGACAAAATTCATCCCCACGTCTCCCACCGAGACGACCCTTCCGCGATCCCGGCACAGATCACCCGCGAGGCGCACGGGGTCGTCGCTTTTTGTCGCAGCCGTAATGATCACCGCATCCGCCCCCACACCGCGCGTATATGTCCGCACGATTGCATGGACATCTTCGCTTCGCCTCAGCGCCATATCGGCCCCGGACGTACGGGCAAGCTCGACGACCTGCGGGTCCGGGTCGATCCCGATGACTCGACACCCGTTTGCCTTGAGGATCTGAACCGTCAGCTGGCCGACGAGCCCCAGACCGATGACGACCATGGTTTCACCGATCGTCGGCATGGAGTTTCTTACTCCCTGGAGAGCGATTGACCCGATCGTGCCAAACGCCGCCGCATCGGCCGGGACCTTTCCCGGTACTTTCACGCAGAGGTTTTTGGGGATGAGGATGAACTCCGCGTGATTTGCATACTCGGCGCCCGCGCAAGCGACAAGGTCTCCCGGCTTCAGGTCCGCCACCCGGCCCCCGACCGCGATGACGACGCCCGATGCGGAGTAACCGATTTGCGACCATTTATCGAGCCGCGTCCGTACCCGCCGGTACGTCGCGAGCAGCCCGAACTGCCGGACCTGCTCAAGAACCTTTGCGACGAGGTCGGGATTCTTCCGCGCCTTGTCGACAAGCGAGGCCTTTCGGTTCGAAATCGAGGCTCGTTCCGTCCCGGCGCTGATGACGGAGAATTTTGTCTGGACGAGAACGTGTCCCTCTTTCATTGCCGGGAGCGGGATGTCCGTCACATCGATCAAACCAGTCTTGTTATGTTGTGCAACCTGCTTCATGAGTCACCGGGGTTCGCTTTTTGCGAGTGGGGTGCAAGCACGCGGACGTCGAAGTGGTCGCGAAAGAAGTAGTATCCACCGATGAGCATGACGATGATATATCCAAGTTCGTGCGTAACGATGGAAAAGCTCAGAGCGGTCGTCCGGTCGACGCCGTAGAGTTTCACGAGAGCAATGGTGAGAAACGAATGATACGTGCCCATCGCGCCCGGAGCCGGCAGAACCCATGCAATGGAGGTAATCGTCAGGAGTACGATGGAATCCCCAAAACTGAGGTGAAAAGGTGCGAGGGAATTGTACGCGAAGAACGGCAGATACATCGCCAGCGCATACAGCAGCCAGATGACGAGGCTCATCGACAGGATTGCAAGCATCTTCTCCCGGACGGCGGCATCGCTCAGCCCGGAAAGAAATGAACGCACAAATTCTTCAATCCTTGGCTCGTACCGTTTGGGTGACAGGTGAGCAAGCCGGCCGAAGAACCGGAAGACCGGCTCCGCGCGGAAGAACAGAAGCGCGAAAAACACGAAGGCGGCCAACGATGCGGCAAGAAGCAGGGGCCGGGCGGTTGAAACATTCTTCACGAATGGATCGAGCGAATCCGGGTAGAGAAAGAGCACGATACAGACGACGAAGTAGAATGTCAGGAAGTCCAGAATGCGCTCGACGACGACGGTTGCCAGCGCGGAACTTTTCGAGACGTTTTCGAGGCGACCGAGGACCATCGGGCGTACGAGCTCGCCGACACGGGGCAGAATGTTGTTGACCGCATAACCGATCATGACCGCCGAGAACAGGTTCCGGGTTCGGAACGAAGTCTTGACGGGAGCGAGAAGATAGGACCAGCGGACGGCGCGAAGCCAGTGGCTCAGAATCGTGACGGGGATGACGGCAATCACCCAGATGTACCGAACACCTTTGATCGATTCCCACAGGTCGGAGAAATTCGTGCCGCGAAATGTCGCGTAAAGGAAAATTCCCGCGAGAAGGAAGCTGAGGGAGGTGCGAAATGCCGTTTTACCGTTCAACGTCCGGGCGTGAAGGAATTATCGAAGGTCGACGACTTCCGTCCCGGGGGGCGGAGAAAAGACAAACGCCGTCTCTTGAACGTTCGTGTTGAGCTTCATATCCTTGATGGTGTATGTCGTCTCCGTGTCATTCACGTCGAGGATAAGAATTTTCCGGATCATCCAGCTCTTCTCCTCCACCCACACTTTGACGTATTTGACGAACGAGCGATCGTCCCGGGGCGTCAGCTTCAGGGTCAGGAGCGTGGTCCCGGCTGCCTCCTCGGGGGCAAGGAGCGTCGAGTAATAATCCGTCGGTAAATTGAGGATGAACTGTTCCGGCGAAAGGGAGTTCTGATTCTCTTTAAAATGGTCGACGACCACCTGATTGTTCGCCGGCGTGTAAGCCCAGACTGTTACTCCATCCGTCACGATTGTCTGATGCTCTGATTCGATCCGATAATGGTTGGGTTTTTTGAGGATGAGCGAGCCGTTGAAGGTCTGCTCGATCGAGGAATAGCCGAACCGGACGTGCTGTTCAAAACGCGCAGTGGCATCGTCAATCATTTCATACCGCTGCTGGAGCCGCTCAGTGATTTCCTTGACGTCGAGTCCCTTGTCCTGGGTTCGAACATGCGGGACCGATACGGCAACCATTGCCGCGAAGGCCCATCGTGTCATACGAGGTTTTTCAGAATCGTTTCGAGGTCGGACTCGGATTCCACCCGTACTTCACGCGCCTTGCTTCCGTCGAACGGCCCGACGATGCCTGCCCCTTCGAGTTCGTCCACGAGACGTGCGGCCCTCGAATAGCCGACCTTGAGCCGACGCTGAAGGAGTGAGACCGAGCCCTGCTGGTGGCGCACGATGATTCGCGCCGCTTCTTCGAAGAGCTCGTCGCGTTCCCCGTCGCCTCCGGTTTCGGACGACCGTTTCCGCTCCAGAGCGGACGGGAGAGCGGCCGGAGTGCTGTACCCCGTCTGCTTGCCGATGTGCTGGGTGAGCCGCTCGACTTCTTCCGTGGAGATGAACGCATTCTGAATCCGAATCGGCTTCGGACTTCCCGGTGGCATGTAGAGCATGTCGCCGTTGCCCAGGAGCTGTTCAGCTCCGTTCATGTCGAGGATCGTGCGCGAGTCGATCTTGGACGACACCTGGTAGGCGATTCTCGCGGGAAAATTCGCCTTGATGACGCCGGTGATGACGTCGACCGACGGGCGTTGTGTTGCGAGAACGAGGTGGATTCCCACGGCGCGCGCCAGCTGCGCAAGCCGCGCAATGGGCTCTTCGACCTCCCGGGCGGCGGTTATCATGAGGTCCGCCAGCTCGTCGACGATTACGATCAGATATGGGATCTTGCGATGCACGACGTGTTCGGTCTCACGCAGGCGTCCGCTCTTCAGGCGTTCGTTGTAGTCCGCGATGTTGCGAACACCCGCCGCGGCGAGACGGTCGTAGCGCCGCTCCATTTCCAGCTCAACGCTCTTGAGAAGGAGGACGGCGTTGGCGGGAGCCGTCGCGATCTCCTCCTCGATGTCCGGACAGACAGCGAGGTAGTGATGGCGCAGGTTGGTGTACAGGGAGAGCTCGATTTTCTTCGGGTCGATGATCGCGAATTTCACGTCGCTGGGATGCATCCGGTAGAGGAGGCTCGCGATCACGGTATTGATCCCGACGCTTTTGCCCGAACCCGTGGCGCCGGCAATCAGGAGATGCGGCATGCGGGTCAAATCGTCGACAAACACTTCTCCGGCAATGGTTTTTCCCAGAGCGAGCGGAAGCGCCGCGTGTGTATCGCGAAACTTTGCAGAATTGATGATACTCCGGATGGTCACCAACGCGGGGTTGTGGTTCGGAATCTCGACACCCACCGTTCCCTTGCCGGGGATCGGCGCGATGATGCGGATGCCCCGCGCTTTCAGCGCCAGCGCGATATCATCCTGAAGACTTTCGATGCGGCTGATCTTGACGCCGGTTGCGGGAACAAGCTCGTACAGGGTTACAACGGGGCCGGGGGTGACGGATACACTCTGTATGGCAACTCCAAAATCCGCGAGCTTCGTCCTGAGGAGCTCTGCGTTCGCCTTGAGCTCGTTCTCATCGATATCCTCCGCCGAGCGGACGGGGTCGAGAAGATCCACGGACGGAGGAACATAGTCGATGTCCTCATCGGCCACCCGTTCCGCAGGATGGGAGCGTCCGTCAAAATCAACTTCCTCTTCCTTCAACGACTCGTTGATATCAAGCTGTAATTCTTCATTCGCGGCTGGTTCGGCCGGCGGAGGTTCGCTCGCTTCCTTCTTCAGAGGAAGCGGGCGGGTCGCGCGGTCTGTCTGTTCCGGCCATCTGACCTCGGCGGCAGGTATTTCTGCCGCGGCTTTTCGAACGTGCACGGCATTCACGGGAGATTCCCGACGCCGCGAAAAAATCCGAAGCGATGAAAGTTTCTTGATGTACGCTTCGGACGACAGGATCACCCTTCCCGTTGAGCGCATGATGCCGAGCAGGCGGTGGAGCGTCGCCCGATAGTCGAGGTCCACCATCAGCGTCAGGACGAGAACAAAGGCAGCGAAGACCACCAGCACGGCTCCGGTCAAACCCACGAGCCGTGAGAGCACCGTGGCGATGAAATGGCCGACGACCCCGCTCCATTCGAGCGGGACGGCATCATCGAACTGTTTCAGCGTTCCGCTGAACGTCGCAAAAAGGAACGCGAGGATCAGCGAGTAATTCGTGAAAACAAGAAGGCGCTGTCCGTTCTTCCGCGCGAGTAACTGGATCGACCAGAGCAGGGCGATGACCGGGAGGACGATGGATGCGTAGCCGATTGTTCCGTTAATGAACCAGTTGGACGCAACGGCCCCGGCAAGGCCAAGCCAATTGCGCGTCGCGCCCGCCTTCGCGACGATGGCCGCGTCATTCGTAAAAACCTTCCAGAGGTCGGTAAAGGCGAGTTCCCCGCTCGCCTGGTCGGCCGAGCTGTAGGAAACCATGCTCAGAACGACCATCGTCGATGCGAGGATGCCGAGGAGGGCGACAACCTGCCTTCTCCGCACCCCGGCCCGGATCTTTTCGCTCGTCGCTAGTTCATTCATCGCGTACCTTCCTCGGTTAGGCGTTCGCGGTGCTGGCAGACGGGAAGTTCTCCCCTTCGGCCAGGCGAATTTCTTTTGACTTCAGTTTGATCACGGTTCCCATCTGCGCCGGCAGGACGGGGATCGAATCGACATCCGAACAGATGCGGAGGTCATCCCCCAAGCCGATTTCCGCCAGGTACCGACCGTGGTCGGATTCCCTGATCATTTTGAGGATGGATTTGCCGAACGATTTGTGCAGCGCGAGCGCAGCCCGCGATGAATCCGTGAGCTCGATGGCGGGCAGGTCGGCCTTTTGAAGGTGCTGAATGATCATTCCCGCACAGACGGAATCCTCCATGCTGAAACTTCCAAAACCGCTCGACCCGCCAGAGCAGACCAGCAGAAAATCGTTCCCGACGTCCCTGATATACTGGACGATGGTCGACAGGTTTACGAACGACCCGACGGCCATATTTTTTGCGAAGCGGCTGCGGTACATTGCCACCGAGCCGTTCGTCGTGCAGAAAATGATCGACTTTCCCCGGACCGTCGACTCGGTGTACTCCCGCGGCGAGTTGCCGAGGTTGAAACCCTCGATGATCTTCCCGTTTCGCTCGCCCCCCCGGAGCGTGACCTCGCCAAACAGACTGCCGGATATCTTGACTGCCGATTCAATGCTTGCAACCGGAATAATTTCCCGTGCCCCGTTATACAGGGCCGTGGCGATCGTTGTGCTCGAGCGAAGGACGTCGATGATCACGACATTCTTCTCCCGGACCTGGAGCTCGTCGATCTGCGCCGCCGTATAAACGAGGTCAATCTTCATTTGCTATGCGGCTCCTGCGGGTCGTTGGATGAACGGCAGCTTCACCACTGTCGCAGGAACCTCTTTCGAGCGGACGGCAACGCTGAGGATTTTCCCCGGGTCGGCAACCGCACGCGTCACATATCCCATCCCGATGCCTTTCTGAATGGAGGGCGAAAACGTCCCGCTCGTGACGTGTCCCACGGTCGTCTCGCCGCTCCGAATTTCGTATCCGTGTCGCGCGAGATTCCGGTCGGCAAGCGTAAAGCCCACGAGGCGTCTCTGCAATCCGCCTTCCTTCTGCCGGATCATCGAATCGCGCCCCACGAAGTCGCCCTTTTGAAGTTTCGTGATCCATCCGAGGCCCGCCTCCAGCGGATTCGTCGTCCGGTCGATGTCGTTTCCGTAGAGACAGTAGCCCATCTCCAGACGAAGAGTATCCCGTGCCCCAAGTCCGACTGGGACGATCCCGCATGCGCGGCCGGACTCGAAAATCGCATTCCAGACGCGCCGTCCGGCGGCGGCATCCGATGTGAAGTAGAGCTCGAATCCGACCTCGCCCGTATAGCCCGTCCGTGAAATCAGCACCGGGACGTCCGCGATGGTTCCACGGGCGAAGCTATAATAGGGGATGGAAGCGAGGTCGGTGGTGGTCAGTGGCTGGAGCGTGGCGGGTGCGTTGGGGCCCTGGACAGCCAGGAGGGAATAGTCCTCGCTGACGTTCTTGAGAAGAGCATTCTCGGGACAGTGAGCGTGGAGCCACTCGAGATCCTTGTCGATGTTGGACGCATTGACGACGAGCATGTAGTGGTCGCCGCAATGATAGACGAGAAGGTCATCGACGATCCCTCCTTCCGGGTAGCACATAGCGGAGTACTGCGCCTTCCCCTCGGCAAGACGCGTCACATCGTTCACCGTGACCGCCTGGAGGAATTCGAGCGCGCCGCTTCCGCTCACCTCAAACTCGCCCATGTGTGAGACGTCGAATACGCCGACAGAGCGGCGCACGGCAAGATGTTCGTCGATGATGCCCGAGTATTGCACCGGCATTTCGAATCCGCCGAACTCCACGATCTTGGCGCCGAGCGCAACGTGCATGTCGTAAAAAGCCGTCCGTTTCATTCTACGGTTTCTGCGATTTGCGCCAATCAGCGAGGAAACGTTCGAGCCCGATATCTGTGAGCGGATGCTTGATCAATTGATCGATTACCTTGAACGGCATTGTGCAGATGTCGGCGCCGATCATCGCCGCCTCGACGACGTGCACGGGATGGCGGATGCTCGCGACGAGGACCTGCGTCGGGTAGCGGTAGTTCCGGTAAATTGTCACAACCTGGCGGATCAGATCCATACCGTTCTGGCTGATGTCATCCAGGCGCCCGATGAACGGGCTGATAATGTAGGCCCCCGCCTTGGCCGCCATCAGCGCCTGGTTCGGCGAGAAGCAGAGGGTCACGTTCGTACGGATCCCCTCTTCCTTGAGACGCTTGACCGCCTTGAGTCCCTCTTTGATAAGCGGGATCTTGACAACGATGTTCTTGTGGATTTTCGAGAGGTCCCTACCCTCCTTCATCATGCCTTCGACGTCGGTCGACACCACCTCCGCGCTGATGTCGCCGTCGACGACGGCGCATATTTCTTCGAGAAGCTTGCGGAAATCCTTCCCCTCCTTCGCAACCAGGCTGGGGTTTGTCGTCACGCCGTCCAGCAAGCCCATGCTGGCGGCTTCCTTGATTTCCTGCAGGTTCGCCGAATCGATGAAGAATTTCATGACTGGACCTTTGAGTCGCGGCTACTTGTACTGCTCCGTGATATCCTTGCCCTGACGCGTCGAGAGAAACTTGAACTCATCGAGCTGGAGCGCAGGGTCTCCGACGAGCTTGACTTTCACGAAGAACTTGAACTGGATCCTGGTCAGGCGGCTGATGGTTCCGTGCCGGAGGTAGTCGGCGATCGTGGGATTTGCGTGAAGCTCGAGACGGAATTCCCGGCTCTCCGACTTGAACCTCTTGATCCACCGTTCGATCTGGTTGATCGTCGCGGTCTTCGATTGCACGAGCCCGGTCCCGCCACATGTGGGACACGCCTCGCTGAAACTCAGCATCACGCTTTGGCGGATCCGCTGACGTGTCAGCTGAACGAGGCCAAACTCGGTCATCGGCAGGACCGTGACTTTTGCCCGGTCCTTCCGGAGTTCCTTTTTCATCTCGTCGTAGATCTTCTTCCTGTTCCGTTCATCTTCCAGGTCGATAAAGTCGACGACGATAAGGCCTCCGATGTCGCGAAGCCGGAGCTGACGGCAGATTTCGCGCGCTGCTTCGAGGTCGGTCTTCAGAGAGTTCAGTTCCTGCTCCCGCTTGGCCGCGTACCGTCCGCTGTTGACGTCGATGACCGTCATTGCCTCGGTCCGCTCGATGAAGAGATAACCGCCGCTCTTCAGCCAGACTTTTTTGCTGAGCAGCGTCTGGATGTCCTTCTCCGTCCCGTATTTGTCGAAGATCGGTTCCTTCTCTTTATAATAGTCGACGCGGTCGACCATATCCGGAGAGATCCACTGGACGTATGCTTTGATCTCTTTGAACAGGCGCTTGTCGTCGACGACCAGATGCTCGACCTGATCCTGAAAAAGGTCCCGGATGACGCTCGAGGTTGTGTTCATGTCCTTATAGATCAGGGCCGGCGACTTTTCGCGTTTCACGGTCTGTTCGATGGTTTGCCACTGTTTGACGAGGTCTTCGAGGTCCTGCTTGAGCATCTCCTCGTTCTTGCCTTCGGCCACGGTTCGAATAATGGCACCGAAGCCTTTCGGAAGAATCGAGCGGACGAACTTGCGCAACCGTCGTTTCTCCTTGAAGTTCGTCATTTTCTTCGAGACGCCGACTTTTCCGTCGAAGGGGATGAGCACGAGGAACCTGCCGGGGAGCGAAATCGCGGACCGGACCCGCACACCTTTCTTGCCCACCGGTTCCTTCGTGATTTGGACAAGAATGTCCTGTCCCCGCTGGAGGTTTACTTCCGGCCTGCGTTGTTCCGGTCGGCGTTGGGGGCGCGATGGAGGGGGTGCGACTGAAACGTTTCCCTGGGGGGAGCCGGCGGTTCCGTTCCCGCCGGATGGGCCGAAATCGTTCGAGGAGGATTCGGCCTCAGCGGTCTCGTCGTCGTCCTCTTCGAAAAGGGCGTTGAAATCGTCGAGGGAGCCGACGTCAGAAAAATGCAGGAAGGCGTCCTGGTTGGTTCCGATGTCGATAAATGCGGCGCGGATCCCCGGCATGACCTTGGCGATTTTGCCAAGATAAATATCGCCGACGTTCCGCTCCTTCCCCGGTGTTTCTACGAACAGCTCTGCGAGCTTTCCGTCCTCAAGAATCGCAATCCGATGCTCGTTGGCGGTGCAATTGATGATGATATCTTTTTTCATACGTGATTCTTTGCCATCCGGGCGATGGAGTGCCGTCGAATTCATCGGCGAGAAGAGGAAGAACCCCGTAGACGACAGGGAGGGGACACACTCGTTCGTTGATCATTCCTATTCCGGCCAATCGCGGATCACGCGGGGGAAACATCATCCCCACAGCTACCGCCCGTTGAATGGCATCCTTCATAGATGTGATAAAAATAGTGAATATGTGGTATTGCTCCCGATTCACGACGCCTGCGTCGCCAGGATGGGGATCGCTCCTGTGGATTTCAGACTTGGAGATAAAAATACAAAGAGGTCAAGCACCCCTGCGTCACCCAAAACATTTTGCCGACCGTTGCTTCCTTCCGGACCTGGCGGAGTTAAGCACTGTCTTGTCGCGCAGGACTTGACCTCGGACAAACTTTCGAACAAATACACTCTCCGATATTCGGTTGCGCAATTCGCGAATCGGCGCTCGCATGTCCTCAGCCGGACGATTCGCCTCTCCTCAGTCGTGCGAAACCGGAACCAATCGATCCGGGGTCCGAAAGACTCCCCGGGAAAAAATCGTGTCAAAACAGCAGCATCCTCGGTTCCAAAAACCCTCACTCCATCAAAAACCCCGACAGAAGATGCCTGCGGGCTCGTCTTGTGGAGCTGAGGAGGATCGAACTCCCGACCTCTTCGTTGCGAACGAAGCGCTCTCCCAGCTGAGCTACAGCCCCGGTGAACTCTGTTCTTCCTCAAGTCAGTTCCAAATCAAATGTAGCGAAAGAGTGCTTAAGAAACAACGATTGATTGTTGGCCGACTTTTCGGTAAGGTGGGCCAATTTCTTCTGGAGACACCGTGAAAAAGAAAAGAACGCCGTTCGAAGAATACGTGGCGATCGTGCGCCGGCTTCGGAAGGAATGCCCCTGGGATCGGGTGCAAACACATCAATCGATCCGCCATGCCCTGATCGAAGAGGCATACGAAGTGGTCGACGCGGTCGAGTCGCGGGACATGGATGCCTTGCGGGACGAGCTCGGGGATCTTCTGCTTCATGTCGCGCTCCACGGAATCATGGCGGAAGAGAAGGACTCGTTCACAATCGATGAGGTGCTCGAGGCCTCCCGCCAGAAGCTCATCCGACGCCACCCGCACGTCTTCGGCAGCGGCAAGGCCCGGACAGCCGGGGAAGTGGCTGCGCGGTGGGAAATTCTCAAGAAACGTGAGGGGCGGGCCTCCGTGCTGGACGGCGTTCCGAAGCACATGCCCGCGCTCTTGCAGGCGCGTCGCCTCCAGGAGCGAGCGGCAAAAGTCGGCTTCGACTGGTCGCGGGCAGAGGATGTCCTCGGAAAAATCCGCGAAGAGCTTCTCGAATTGCGGTCAGCGTCGCGAAAGCGGAATCGAAGGAACGTGGAAGAGGAAATCGGAGACCTGTTATTTTCTGTCGTGAATTATGCCCGGTTTACCGGCACGAATCCGGAACTCGCTCTCCGCCGGTCCGCCGCCAAGTTCAAGCGTCGTTTTCATTTCATCGAAAAGCAGCTGGACAGGAAAGGGTCGAGGCCGGAACGCGAATCGATGAAACAGCTCGACCGCCTTTGGGAGATGAGCAAGAAAAAAGACGGGGAATGAGGAGTGACTCTGCGCCTTCACCGGCCGTTCGTGTGGTACCGGTCATACGCGTCGATGATGTCCTTGACGAGCCGATGACGGACGACATCGTTTTTGTCAAAGTAGACAAAGGAGACGCCGTTGACCTGCTTCAGGACTTCCTGAATCTGCACCAGGCCTGAAGTTGTTTTGGACGGAAGGTCAATCTGTGTGATGTCCCCCGTGATGGTCGCGCGCGAGTGCGCACCGAGGCGAGTCAGGAACATCTTCATTTGTATCGCCGATGCGTTCTGGGCTTCGTCCAGTATGACGAACGCGTTGTGGAGGGTCCGGCCCCGCATGTAGGCGAGCGGAACGATCTCGACAATTCGCTTCTCGATGTAGTTCTTGAGTTTCTCCGCGGTCAGCATGTCGTCGAGGGCGTCGTACAGGGGCCGCAGGTAGGGGTCGATCTTCTCACGAAAATCGCCGGGCAGGAATCCGAGACTCTCCCCCGCTTCGACCGCCGGCCGCGCGAGGATGATCCTCGTCACGTCGCGATTCTTGAGCGCCGCGACCGCCATCGCAACCGCAAGGTACGTCTTCCCCGTCCCGGCGGGACCGATGCCGAACACGATGTCGTTACGCCGGATCTGCTGGATGTAGGCCCTCTGTCCGGGGGTTTTGGCCTTGATGATCCCGCTCTTCGTATAGAGAATTCCCGCTTCGCCGTCGTCTATCTCCCCTTGGGCCGGCACTTCCGGAGACGATCCGTTGACGGACACGAGGTCGATAACAGTCTCGACGTCGCTGGGAGAGAGATTACCGTTTTTGTTGAGAATGTAGATGAGCTCCTTGAAGACCTTTTCGATCCTGGTTACCTCGTGCTGACTTCCCCGCATCGTCAGGTGGTCTCCCCGAATCGTAATCGTCGCATCGAATCGATCTTCCACGAGCTGCAAGTGTGCATCGTGGTATCCCAGAAGCTGGACGACATCCACTCCGGTGAGCGTTACCCGCCGCTCAATCAACAGCAGGCCCTCCTTGCGCGTTCAATGTGCTCAGAAAATACAAACGCCCTTCCCCGCAGACCTGCGGAGAGGGCGTTCTCATACTTTTCTTGCTGATCGTTTGCGTATCCGACGTCGGCCGGGTAGCTCTCGAATGCGGAACCGTTTATGGATTTGAAGCCGCGGCAGCCGCGTGCTTTTTGGACCAATACGACCGGAGGGCCGACCGTTCGTGCGCCGTCAGCTCGGCTTTCGGCGGAATCTTCAGGCGCTGGCCTTTGTAGATCAGGTCCGGATTCTTGATCTCGTCGCGATTTCCCTGCCAGATCTTCGGCCAGAGAAACGCGTTGGCGTAAATCTTCGGCTTCTTGGCAATATTCCAGAGACAGTCCCTGTCCCGTGCCCAAGTTCCGACCGTGTAGACCCGCATTTCAGAACCGCTCTCGGCAATCTGCTGAAGCGACTTTTTCAGCGCATCGAGCCGGCCTTGTTCGTCCGAGATACGGCTCGAGTACTTCGGCAAAACGCTGAGTGCGTTCTTCTTCGCAGCATCAAGCCATGTCTGTACGCTGTCGAGTTCCGCCCGGCGAGCCCAGAGGTCCTGGTTGGAAAGACGGGAGAGTTCGTTGATGCTCGCGTCTATTTTGTCCAGCAATGCCGCGAACGGAGCTTCCATCCCCCCCACCATCGCCGCCATTTCGTCCTGGCATTTCTTCAATGCGGCGGCTTTGTCCGCATCTTCTTTCTGGAGGGCCGCTACTTCACCCTGGAGCGTCGTCAGCTTGTTCTTCAGGTCGTTCCGCTGCGTTGTCAAATCTGTTATCTGCTTCTGCCATTCCTCTTTTGACATCTCCTGCGACCAGACGGAGAAGGCACACACACACACCAGGAAAATAATGGCAGTCAATCTCGTAAGGAATCTCATTGTCACTTCCTCCTTGTTCCGGTTGACAGCCATTTACATTCCCTTCATGCGCTGCTGGAGCGCGTCCTTGTCTTTGTTGCAGGAAACGATCTGTCCATCTTTTTCCGCAATGGACTTTGTGAGGGCATCCTTATCCGCCTGCCTGGCGGCAATATCTTTTTGAAGCGAGGCAACTTCCGCCTGCAGGTCGCTTAATTGCTTCATCTCATCGGTCGATGGCTTGCTGCTGCATCCCGCTGCGACGATCAGCACGCCCGTCATGAAGGCCGACAACAGCCATTTTCTCATGGAATCATCTCCTTAAAAAAATTCACCGCACAGCAGTATACTGATTTGAGATTTTAATGTCAAGGACTAATCAGGCAGTTGAGAGCCGACAACCCGCCCCCAAACCCCTCAGTAAACATCAGGACAGAAGAGATCGTTCCGCCAGACTCGTCGCGAAATTTCCGGCTATGATGACGTGGTCGTGCACCGGAATTCCAAGAATTTTTCCCGCTTCCGACAATTGTTTCGTGATTGCGAGGTCCTCCGCGCTGGGCTCGGGGTTGCCGCTCGGATGATTGTGTATAAAAATGACACTGGCTGCGCTCAGCTTGAGAGCCGGAGCAAAGCACTCGCGCGGGTGGACGAGGGAAGCGTTCAGCGTTCCGCTCGTAACACGCAATTCCGCGATCATCCGTTGCGCGGAGTTCAGCAACAATACCCAGAATTCCTCGTGCTTCAGGTCCCGGAGCTTCGGGCCGAAGCGCGCTGCCACTTCCTGCGGGCTCTGGAAGCAGGGCTTTTCGGACGATTCGCTGGAGGGCATCCTCCGCGCAATTTCAAACGCGGTGACGAGGGCGGCCGAACGCGCGGGACCGATTCCAAACTCCGCGAAGTCTGCCGCGGACATCCGCGCCAGATCGCGAAGTCCCCTCCCGTCGGACACGAGTTTGCGGGCAAGGTCGATCGCGGTCGCCCCCCGACTTCCCACGCGGATGAGGATCGCAAGAAGCTCAGACTCGCTCAGCGTTTCGCTCCCCCTCCGCAGGAGCTTTTCGCGCGGCCGCTCCTCCATGGGCCAGTCGGTTATCCGTGTTCGATAAAATCCCTCTTCCAGTACCTTGCGACGAGTCCCCCGTTCCATCGTTCATCTCCCCTGTGTCGTTACGACGCTATCCTGCGTCAAGTCTTCTTCCCCCACTTTCCTGACCGTGTGACCCCGATACTGCATCACCGTCAGGTAGCCGTTGACGCGCGTCGGCATGAATGAAATTTTCGAATGCAAGCCGCTGAACCCCTTGACGTTTTGAAGCGCCCCCGCGATCTCGTTGCGGTGGATCGCCCCTCCCGATATCACCGAGAGGAGCATCTTCATGGAATCGTACCCGTATAAGGCGTTCATCCCGGGCGGTTTGTCCTTGTTCGACTGCCGGTATTTCAATGCAAACTGCCGGTAGGCCGGATCCTTCGCATCCGTGTATGAGTCGACGGTGAAAATCACGCCGTCGGTATACTCCTGGTTCTGGTCGAGCTGCATGATGTCGTTCCAATCGCCCGTACCCAACAGCTGGCTCTGGAAATTGTAAAATTTGATTTGAGAGGTGACGACCGGGATCTCGTCCGAGTTCGCGATCGGAACGAACAGTCCGTCGACGTTCTGGACCGGCAGTCCCAGACTGTCATACTTGAGCTTGACGATCCCCGTGGGAATTTGCAGAGAGTCTGCGATATGCGCCCCCTGGGGGCCGAACAGAAATGTGACGAGCGCACTGTCTTCCCGCTCCGACAAAGAATCGACCACCCGCGAGTTGACTCCCCACATCAACATCTTGTCGATGTCTTCCTTCTTCAGTTTTGCCGAAAAATCAACGAACGGCACCTCCGTTTTTTCCAGGGCACGTTGGCGCATCGTCGAGAGCTGGATCCGAAGGTCGGTCGTCCCCGATTGGTACCACTGCACGTCGATGACCTCTCCACCGCATTTCTTCACCTGGTCGGTGAACGCATCCGCCATCTGCTTCCCGGGCGCATCAACCGGGGCGAGGACTCCGAACCTTCTTTCGCCGAGCTTGTCGAACGCGTACTGTGCCATCGCCCGTCCCCGCACGTCGTAGTCGGGATTCGCCTGGAACACAAAACCGCCGACCGCGGCAATGCCGTTTGCCGTCGCTGTCGGGGTGATCAGCGGAACTCCCTTGGCGTTGGAAATCCCGACGCCCGCAAACACTTCATTGCTTGATAAAGGGCCGAGAATTGCGGAGACCTTCTCGTCCCCGCAAAGCTCCGTCACCTGGCGCGCCGCAACGCTCGGGTCGCGTTCGGAATCCCTGACGTCGAGCGTGACCTTCGTCGCGGCACCGCGGTTGTAATCGTCTGTGGCCAGCTGGATGCCCGAAAGGAAATCGAGCCCGACTTCCCGCGACTGGGGATCTTCGCCCTTTAAAAGCAGCGGAAGCACGACGCCGACCTTCAGCGTGCCCCCTTTTTGAATGCGGTCGAGCAGATTCAAGGCATCGCCGACCGCCGGAATATTCGGCGGCAGTGCGGCCACGTCTTTGAGCACCGCGACTGCTCCCTTCACATCCCCCGCCTGATAGATCTTTTCCGCCAGACGGACGTTGAGCAGGGCCCGCGTTTCGGGAATCGTCGCGTCCGCAACAAGAAGCTGGACCTCGGCGAGACTCAGGTTGTTCGAGCAAATGAGGTTGAGGAGCCGATCGGACCGGGCGAGGAGCTTGGATTCGCGGGCGGTCTGTCGAACGGTCAGGAATTCCGATGCCGCATCCTCATAGCGCCCCTCTTTATAATAGTCCAGTCCAAGAGTGTAGTGGGCATCGGGAATATAGAGGGATTCGGAGTACCGGTCGATGAAGTCCTTCAGCAGTTTGACCGACTCCCGGTAGTCCGCCGTAAAATAGAGCGACTTCCCCCCCATGATATAAGCGCCGGTCGCACGGTGGCTCTGGGGGAATTCCTTCAGGTGGCGTCGAAAATAGACCGCCGCCGAATCGTAGTGTCCGGCCTGAAAGAACTTCATGCCTTCGACAAATTGGCGCTCCGCGTCGGGACTGAAGGCGATGCTGTCCTGCAGCGCGATGGTGCCGGCCCGCATCACCGGATGCATCGAAAGAACGAGGGATGCGACAAAAGCCGCCGAAATCGCTCTTCCCCCCATGTCAGCTCGAATGTATCTGCCGCAAATGGTTCCGTACAAGGCGCGAACCGTCGAGTGCGCGTTTGTTCCGGGGGTCGCGCTTGAGTGCGCGCTCAAACCAGCCGGCAGCCCCCTGATGGTCGCCGCGCGCAATGGAGAGATAGCCGTAGCCGACGATCGCGTCCGTGCAGTGGGGATTGAGTTCGAGGGCCTTGCGAAGATAGCGTTCGGATTCATCCAGCTGGTGGAGCTTGAGCAGCGCATCGCCGCACATTTGCCATGCCTTGGCCTCATCGGGATTCCGGTCGACCGCGTTGGTGAACGCCTCGTAGGCCTGCTGCCATTGTCCCGTCCGCATTCGGGCGGTGCCCAGGAGGTAATGCGCAATCCAGCTGTACGGATGGACGACGACTTCCTGTTCGAGGATGTCCACGGCCTCGACCACCGCCTCGCGTCGAAGAAGAAGCTCGGCAATCGATTCCTGGATGTGCGGAAATTCCGGGTCGAGCGCTCTCGTCCGCCGGAAGTAATGCTCCGAAAGACGCCACTGTCCCTTCTCGTAATACAAGAGCCCGAGGGTATGATGGAGAAGGACGCGAAGGCGGGGGGAGAGGGTTTTTTCCGTCGCGAGCAATTTGCGAAAGGATGAATGACTTCGGTAGAGGTCGCCGGTCAGTAGATACAGTTTCCCGAGCAGGAATGTGAACTCCTCCTGATTCTCAAACGTCCGGGCCGCCTCTTCGAGGACGGTCTCCGCGGCGGAGAACTGCTCCTGGTCGATGTACATCCTGGCAAGCGCAAGCCACGATTCCTGGACTTCCGGCGCGAGGCGGATGAGCGACCGGTACAGCTGTGCTGCGTGGAGGTACTTTCCCTCCTGCGCGTAGACATGCGCCTGCTGGAGCTGTGTTGCGATGGTCGGTTCGTCGATCATGGATGAAGAAAGTAGCACATCGCTCATTGAGTTGCAATCAGAAATCGCGGCCGAGGGTCTGAAGACCGACGGCGGAGGCGGCGAGAGCCAACACCATGGAAACCACGGCGATCGAAGTTCCCGGCACGACGATGGAGCGGAGGTCAAAGGGTTTAAAGATAAACAACCATTGAAAATACCCGGTGAGCGGAACGATGACAATGGCAATGAGGACGAGAAGAAAGACGAGGGTGAAGAGAAACGAAAGCGTTGCGCCTTGAGATGAAGCGAGCCGGATCGGGTTTTTTTCGGAAAAATTGGAGAAGTATCCGCCCAGTCCGAGGTTCATCGAGGCGACGGCGAGGGAGATCCAAAACGCGCTGAAGATACCGAACCAGAGGAGCACCGGCCGGTGATGGGTGAATCGTACGAACGGGATGTTGGTGGAGATCGCGACAAGCTCGGACAGGACGAGCAGGAGCGCAAACCCCATGAGAAGTTTGAGCCCATAGATTCTTGCCGGCTCCACCGGCGCGCTGCGGATGCTCCAGTACGCCTTCCCTTCGAGACTGATCAGAGGGAAAATGAAACGCAACGCGAGCGAAGACGAGAGGAAACCGCCGAACGCAAACAGGACGAGATAGGTGATAAGCTGGAACTCCGTCGCCCGCAAGTGAAGGTCCAGATTGCTCGCGCTCATGACGAAGAGGAAGGTCAGGATGACCATGACGAGCAGATGGATCCATTGACTCGGCTCGCGCAGGAACGTGAAGAGTTCCTTCTTGACCAGACTGTCCAACTGCGGGGGAAGAAGGCCGCCGCGGCGGAAGTCGAAGAACGAAATGCGGTCCGGGTCGTACGGCGTGCTGCCGAGCGCCTGAACCTGCAATGCCACGTTCCAGCTTCGGAAGTAGAACCGGCGCGCCACCAGCAGGCAGATGACGAACGCGGCCATCGATGTTCCTATGAGAATCGCGACGTACGGAAGCGCCCTGGGCAGGTCGTTCCGCGCGACGTAGAAGAGAAATTGCGACACCCAATGGTTGGGGAGATACGAAAGAAAGCCCGGGCTCAGTTCCGACAGATACTGGTCGACGTTCGGGTAATACCGGTTGACATCCTGGACGAGCTGGATGGGGTTCGTCACGCGGAAGAACAGAAAGATGAACAGGAAGTAGAGAAGGAACAGCCCGGCCATGACTCTGCGGAATCCGATCCGGCTGGCCGTTTTCATGATTCCCATAAGGACGATGACGGCCAGGCACGCCGCAAGGAACATGAAGGGGACAAGGACGAACAGAAGCACGCCGACAAAAAAATACCAGGGATATCCGAAATACCGGCCGTAACCGAGGAGGACGGTAAAGCCGACAAGAAAGAGAGTCGTTGAACTGTACAGGAAGTTGTCCAGGAACTTCAGCACAAAGACGTTGGTGTAGGTCACCGGTTTTGTGAGGAGAAAATTCACCTCGGACGACTTGTACAACGTCGCATACGAGACGATGATGTTGCCAAGGTTGACGGCCATGAAGAAGACGAACATCATCATGGAGATGAATTGATGATAGAGGTACAGTCCGGCGCGCGTCTGGTCCATGACGTAGGCCGTCACGGAGTGCGCAAACGTGTACGCCCCCACGGCAAACGCCCCGTAGACGAGAATCGAACCCAGGCCCCGGATGACGGTCACCGGCCGGAAATCAAACGTCGTGGCGAGGAACATCCGAAACTTGTACCGGAGAATATGGAACAGCATCTCCACGCGCGCTACCTTGTCAGCTCCAGGAAGACCGACTCGAATTTTCCGTCGTACTGTTGCTTGTATGTCTGGAGCTTTTTGTTCGAATCGCAGAACACGAGCTTCCCGTGATTGATAATGCCGATCCGGTCGCACAGTTCCTCCGCGACCGGGAGACTGTGCGTCGACATGAAGATCGAAACTCCCCGGGTCGCCTGCTCGTGCAGGGTCGACCGGACGATCTTGGCGCTTCGGGGGTCGAGGCCGATCATCGGTTCGTCGATGATCAGCGTTCGGGGGCGATGGATAAGCGCCGCCGCGATCGTGATGCGCTGCCGCATCCCCTGCGAATAATCCTCCGTTCGCTTATCCACCCATGCACCGATCTCAAAGTGGTCGATCAGCGATCGAATGCTCTCCTGAAGCACCTGCTTCTCAAGGCGATAAATACCGCCGACGAAGTACAGGAATTCCCTGCCGGTGAGCTTGTCGTACAGGAACGGCTGGTCGGGCACATACGCCATCGTGCGTTTTGCTTCGACTGCCTGCGTCACGGCGTTGAATCCGTTGATGAATATCTCGCCGCCCGAAGGGGAAAACAAGCCGGCGATCATCTTGATCGTCGTGGTCTTGCCTGCGCCGTTGGGTCCGAGAAAGCCAAAGAACTCTCCCGGCTCGACACGGAGAGACAGGTCATCTACCGCCGTGAAATCGCCGAATTTTTTGGTGACGTTCTTGAGTTGGATCATCGATGGGGGAGCGCTATTGGCGGTTAGACGTTGGCAGTTCGCTGTTGGCAATCACCACTCAAAACCTGAAACTCTGAAATCGAAATCCTCAACTCTTCAATCGGCGATTGGAAATCGTCAATCGGAAATTTAATCCCGCCCCACACTTCCAATTACCCAATTACCCAGTTACCCAGTTACCCAATTACCCAATTACCCACTTACCCACTTACCCACTTACCCACCTACCAAATTCCCCCCGCCTCCTCGTATTCACTCCCACTCTATCGTCGCAGGAGGTTTCGAGCTGATGTCGTACACCACTCTGTTGACGCCGCGAAGCTCGTTTGTGATCCTGTTCGATGCCGCCGCGAGGACCTTATGAGGCAGATCCGCCCAGTCCGCCGTCATTCCGTCCACGCTTGAGACTGCGCGAAGAGCCACCGTGTATTCGTACGTCCTTCCATCTCCCATCACCCCAACCGATTTTACGGGGAGAAGCACGGCGAATGCCTGCCACACGCTGTCGTATTGACCCGACGCCCTCAGCTCCTGGATGAAAATGTCGTCCGCCTCGCGCAGGAGGGCGAGCTTTTCCGTCGTAATGTCCCCGATCGTCCGTACCGCAAGGCCGGGACCGGGGAACGGATGGCGTCCGAGAATGAATTCCGGAAGCCCGAGAAGGCGTCCGATCGTGCGCACCTCGTCCTTGAAGAGCTCCCGAAACGGCTCGATCAACTTGAACCGAAGGTCCTTGGGCAACCCCCCGACGTTGTGATGCGTCTTGATCGTCGCCGACGGCCCCTTGGTGGACGTCGACTCAATGACGTCCGGATACAGCGTCCCTTGCGCAAGAAATTCAACCGACCCCTCCAGGCGTTTCGCCTCCTGCTCGAAGATATCGATGAACGTCCTGCCGATGATTCTTCGCTTTTCCTCCGGCTCCGTCACATTCCTGAGCCGAACGAGGAATTCCGCGCCTGCGTCGATGGAGGTGACCGGGATCTTGAGATGCTCTTCGAACGTCTTTACAACGAGCTCACTCTCATTCTTCCGCATCAAACCGTTGTTGATGTGGACACACACGAGACGGTCGCCGATGGTTTTGTGCAACAGGAGGGCCAGCACTGAGGAGTCAACGCCGCCGCTCAAAGCGCAGAGGACTCTGGAGTTTCCCACCTTGAGACGAATGTCGTTCTGCGCCCCTTCAATGAAGGAGCCCGCCGTCCATCCGCCCCGCGCTCCGCAGATGCCCAGCACAAAATTTTCAAGAATCTTCCGCCCTTCCGGCGTGTGGATCACTTCGGGATGAAACTGTACGCCGAAGATCTTCTTGCGGGAATTCCGGATCGCGCAAATCGGCGCATTCGCCGAGCGCGCCGCGGGCTCGAACCCTTCGGGGAGCGTCTTGAGCGCGTCGCCGTGACTCATCCAAACGGTCGTCTCCGGACCGACGCCGCGAAAAAGAACCTCTTTACTGTCGACTCGAATCTCCGCTTTTCCGAATTCCCTGCGGGCCGAAGCGTCGACAGAGCCGCCAAGCTGGTCTGCGATCAACTGGAGGCCGTAGCAGATTCCGAGGATGGGAATCCCGAGGTCGTAAATCGCCCGTGCGGGCTTTGGAGCATTCGCGTCATATACGCTCGACGGTCCGCCGGAGAGGATGATTCCTCGCGGGGAGAGCGAACGGATCGTTTCGGGGGAGATGTTGAACGGGTGGATTTCGGAGTAAACTCCGATCTCCCGGACCCGACGGGCGATGAGCTGGGTGTACTGACCGCCAAAGTCGAGGACGAGGATCGATTCCGCATGGCGCATGGGTCAATATAAAAAAAAATCGACCGACCTTCCAGCTTCGGAACGGTCGAGTAGCGTCCTCAATTCAGCGGGCTCCAACGTACTAAGGAAGCGTCATGCTGAACTCGTTTCAGCATCTGACGTTCACAGACCCCGAACCTCAGCCAGAGGCTGATGGGCCTTCGGCCAAAAGTTCGGGGTGACGGCTGCTTGGAAATAGGACACTACCAACGGTCGCTATCGCCGAGGTTCTCCCCACTCAGCATGAATGCGGATCGGAGAGAAGGGGTCGGAGAGTCTCACCATGAGTGTCCGGGCCTCGGCGCTGTATTTCCATCCGGCAATCGCGGTCTGACCCTCCGAGCCGTCGGACATGCTCACCGTCCGCTCGTTGACAAGAACCCTCGTCGGCATCGAGGGGACATCCACAAACTTCGCAACGAGCGTCCTCGCCGGAGAGCGATAGGTCCCTTCGGGGCCGGAGATTGTCACATCGATGGCCCCGCGTCCGATTCGCGCGGCCACGGTGCGCTGAAAGTATCCCTCTCGTTCGTACTCGAAAGAATGTCCGTCGTCTTCGTACATGGACCCTGTGAAAGCAGAGTCGGGATAGAAAGTGTATGTAAGCGGATCCATCGGAGCTTCATCGGCATATTGCATCGCCTGCTGGGTCGGGACGACTGAACCGGCTTTGACGAACACCGGGATGTTCCCGATCGGTGCGGAAACCGTTACCATTCTCTGTCCGTCGTACTTTATCCGGCCGTCAAGCGAATACCAGATGCCTTCGGGCAGGAACAGCGTTCGTGTCGTATCGCCTTGCTGGAGCACTGGAGCGACAAGAAGGTCATCTCCAAACAGAAATTCAGAATCGTCGAGATCATCCCCGGTTATCAGCGGATACATCAGCAAGAGAGGCCGCATTGCCGGAATGCCCGTGACCGACGCTTCGCGCATCGTCTGGTAGATGTATGGGAGCAACCGATACCGGAGCTCAATCGTCTTCCGGTTGATGTTTTCAAATTCGAGGCCGAACATCCACGGCTCTTTCGACGGTGAATTGATCTCCGCGTGTCCCCGCATGAGCGGCGTGAAGACACCCAGCTCGAGCCACCGGGCGAAGAGCTCGCCGCTCGGAGAGCCGATGAACCCGCCGATGTCGGAGCCGATGAATGGCTGGCCGGAAATGCCCACACTCAGACACATCGAGAGGGCCATCCGCAAATGCTCCCAGGAAGAAACATTGTCACCCGTCCATGCGGCGGAAAACCGCTGGCCCCCGGCGAACGACGCCCGCGTGAGTACGAACGGCCGCTCCGCAGGACGAAGCGACCGGACACCTTCGTAGGTTGCTTCCGACATCAGCATGCCGTAGATGTTGTGATTCATCGCGTGCGGAGATTGCTCCACGCCGTCGCTGTGCACGACATCCGGGTCTGCCGTCTTCGACGCCGTATTGAAGACCGACGGTTCATTCATATCGTTCCAAAAACCCCTCACACCCGCATCGACGAGGACTTTGAACTGACTGCCCCACCAGGAGCGCGCCCGAGGGTTTGTGAAATCCGGAAACGCGCAGATGCCCGGCCACACCTGGCCCAAAAACAAACTGCCGTCCTGCTTGTGGAGAAAAACGTCCGCCGCCAGGCCGGATCGAAACGCCGCATAGGTTGAGTCCGCCTTGATGCCCGGGTCGACGATCACTGCCACCTTGAATCCCTCCCGTCCCAAATCAGCCACCAGTCCATCCGGATCGGGAAAATTTTTTTTGCTGAACGTGAAGACTCTGTAACCCTCCATGTAATCGATGTCGAGATAGATGACGTCACACGGAATCCGTTTGGCCCGGAATGTGTCCGCGATTTCCCGAACGCGTTTGTCGGGCGCGTAGCTCCATCGCGACTGCTGGTACCCCAGAGACCATCGCGGTGGCAGGGGCATTCTGCCGACGAGAGACGTGAACCGGGAAAGGATCTTCACCGGCGAGGGGCCGGCGATGAAATACAGGTCGAGCGGCCCGCCGTCCGCCCTCATCTCGGTCTCATCGGGAGAGTTGCGGCCGAAATCGAAGTATGAACGGCCGGGATTGTCGAGATAGATTCCGTATGCCTTCCCGTCCCGAAATCCGTAGTAAAAAGGAACCGTCTGGTACAGCGGATCAGTGTCAGCTTTGTACGCCGGTATGTCCGAATTCCACATCGCGTACGATTTTCCCGTACGCTCAAGCGACCCCGCCTTCTCTCCCAGGCCAAAGTATCGCTCCCCTTTCGGCTTCAACCGGCGGACGCGAAATTCGTTTCCGCGCCAGGACAAACCTCCCTCAGCCAGATCGTCGTTAATCGGGGTTCCGGTCGAAGAAAGAAATCGAAAACGAATTGGTTTTTTTCCTACCGAGATTTTGGATTCTCCCGAGGAGATCGTTATCTCGTCGCTTGTCTGCTGTACCGTCAAATCGGCATTTGCATGATTCGTGTGCACCATTGCGGGTGAAGAACGCGATTCGAAACTCCTTCCGGGTGACCCCTCAAAGCGAATCACGTCCGGTGCCGGCGCGGTGACGCGAAAAACGTGCGTGGGAGTATAAAGCACGACCGCCGACCGGCCCAGGACCAAAACGGAATCGACGTTTCCGGACGAACTCCATTGCGATCGTGCGGACGAGTGAGATAGCAGGAGGAGGGCGAAAAGCGGCGCCACGAGGCTGATTATTTTAGTCCCTTGATGCATATCGGAAAAAGGCTCCGACCGGCCCCGATGGGCGATGGGACGAGGCCTGGCAGTGGATCGGTCGACTGCAGGGGCGAAAACAATCATGAGGGAGAAGCGATACGATTTTGACTCGACGGAAGTAATAATGTACATTTTTGAGGGATGAGTCAAGGACGGCGGACAATGTCCGGTTGTTTACACAGTTGAACGATCCTGAGTACGGAAAAAAGGGGCGTTGTCCGCAAAACAAGTCATTTCACCCCGACGGGAGTGGCACAGGCATTGATAACATCTGGTGGCGGGTGTACTCAAGACCCGCAAATTTGACGATGAAGAAACATCTCATATTCATAGTATTCGTGATCCTGTCCGCACCGTTCCTCACAGGTTCTGCGGCAAAAGCTCCGGCCGCGCCTGCTGAAGAGCGATTCGGACTATTCTACTCTTCTCTCTCGCCGTATGGGGAGTGGATCGAAGTGCAAGGGGGTTTGCGGGTCTGGCATCCGCAGGGAACTTCCCCCGAATGGCGACCGTATCTTCTCGGCCAATGGGCGTGGACCGACTATGGTTGGTACTGGGTTTCATCCGAGCCGTTCGGATGGGCGACGTATCATTACGGAAGATGGTACCTTGACGATTACTACGGCTGGGTCTGGGTGCCGGATGATGTGTGGGGACCCGGTTGGGTTGAATGGCGCAATGACGATTCGTATGTGGGGTGGGCCCCGCTTCCGCCTTACGCAACGTTCAGCGTCACCGTGGGAATTCGGTTTACGAGGGCGTGGTCGGCGCCGCCGGTCTATTGGAATTTTGTGACGTATCGGAGCTTCGGCGGTCCCATCGAGTACCGCACGGTTGCGCGCGTGGACTATGTGGAGCGGCTTCTGCCGAGGACGCGCAGTTCGGGGAGGTATGAGGTCGACCGCGCGCGGATTATCAATCGTGGGGTGGACAGGGCCGTCATCGAGCGGCGGGGTTTTGTGCGCGTCGAGCGAACGGACGTACGCGAGGTATCGGACGTTCACAGCGAGCGGCTCACACGGGAATCGGGCGTCCAACGCGTCGAGATGTTCCGCCCATCGCCGGTCGAACTCAATCGTTCAACTGCACCGGCGACGTTTCGAACGGGGGACAGGAAGATTTCACTGGAACTGAATCGCGTTGAGCGTGCACGGACGCGCCAGATACAGCGGGCGGAACCGGTGGTACCGCCTGCCACGGGAAGACGAAGCGGCCCTCCCGTCCGATATTCGCCGCAGGGCTTCCGAGGTGCGCCTGCGTACGCACACCCCGGACCGAATATCATCCGGAGCCCGCCGCCCAATCAGGCGCGGTCGAAAGGCAGACCTAACCGTCAGGCGCCACGGAGCGAGAGAACGAGGAGACGGGGTTAGCTGGTGCGATGGCGGCAGGGACAGGCGACGAGCAATCATCTGCGCGTCGCCTTTTTATTTTCCGAGCGCGCGGATGATGGCAGCCATGTCGGCCGGAAGGTCGGAGTCGAATCGAATTAATTTCCTGGTTTCGGGATGGATGAATCCGAGCGTCTTGGCGTGCAGCGCCTGTCTCGAGATCCCTTTCAGGAGGTTTGCGGCGCGGTGAAACCGGTTCCCGCGAAGTCCTCCCCACGCGGCGGTGCGTCCGCCGTAGGTCGGGTCGCCGAACACCGGATGGCCGGCATGCGCGAGATGGACGCGAATCTGGTGCGTGCGTCCTGTCTTCAGCTGCAGCGACACGAGAGTCAGGAAATCCAGCCGTCGTAAGACCGTGTACTCCGTGACGGCGGCTTTTCCCGATTCGGTGACGGCAACTTTCTTCCTATCCGACTTGCTTCGACCGAGCGAGGCCTCGATCCTTCCGCGTTCACCTCTGAACGAACCCCAAACGATCGCCCGGTATTCCCTCTCGACGGTGTGTTGTGCAAATTGTTTCGCGAGCTTCACATGGGCGGAGCTCGTTTTGGCGACGACGAGCAGGCCTGTGGTATCCTTGTCCAGCCGATGTACAATCCCGGGCCGGAGGCCGTCGTCCACGCCTCGAAGAGCCCGACAATGGAACAGGAGTGCATTCACGAGCGTCCCTTCGTAATGGCCGTAGGCCGGATGCGTCACCATGCCTGCCGGTTTGTTGACGATGATGAGAGACGCGTCTTCAAAGACAATGTCGAGCGGAATGTTTTCCGGCCGGACGTCCGGTGGAGGGGGATGGGGAAGGGTGATGAGAATTTCGTCGCGCGGCTGGACGAGATAGCTCGGCTTGACCCGGCCTCCGTTGACGAGGACGTCGCCCTGGGTTATTCCGCGGTGAACCTTGGAGCGGGTGGCGTTTTGAATCGAGCGGGAGAGGTAGCGGTCAATCCGTTCACGGGACTGGCCGGGCGGAACGACGATATGAATTCGCTGGCGTGCGTCGGCCTCCGTCACGGCGGCCATCTCACGTGCGGGAACCCTGGGAGTTGACGACGCTCTCTTGCGGCGCGGCGCTGTTTTCCTTCAGGGATGCAACGTCGACTTTTGCCCCCTCCGTGACCGCTTCAACGGTCCCGGCGCCTTCCTTCTCAAACCGGCGATGGAACAGAAGCATGAGGATGACGCCGAGCGAAACGGCGGCATCGGCGATGTTGAAAACGGGCCAGCGCGAGATGTGGACATCGAAGAATTCGACGTTGAAGAAATTCACGTCGATGAAATCAACCACCTTCCCGTGAAACAGCATCCCGTCTCCGAAAATCACGCCGTAGAACATTCTGTCGATCAGGTTGCCGATGGCACCGCCGAGAATGACGGCGAGCGCGAGACGAATCACGAACGATTCGTCACGGATCCTGTAGAGGTACACGAGAATCGCGCCGCTTGCAACGAGGGAAAAGATAGTGAGGAACAGCCGGCCCCCAAAGTCGATGCCGAATGCCATGCCGGGGTTTTCGATGAACGTCAAACGAAGGAAATTGCCGAGGATGGGGATGCTCGAACCGAGCTGCATTCCGGCGTGGTAGTAATGGAGCCACGAAAGAGTAAACCCCTTGACCAGCATCTTCGTGGCCTGGTCGAGCAGAACGATCACGCCGGTGACGTAGAGAACCTTCATGGCAAATCGCAGGCGTCAGTCTCTGCAACGCGCGAGTCAGCGTTCGACGCGCGGGGCCTCTTCACATCCATCATGTCTGCTCCGTTCAACCTCCCGCTCTGCGCTCGCCGGTTCACCGGATGGCGCGCTTCGGGGTGGAGGGACTCACTTCCCCTTCTTCATCTTACATGAAACGCACTGTTGCGCATGCGGAACCGCCTCGAGGCGCTCCCGGTCGATCAAATTCCCGCACTCGGTGCAGAAACCATACGTCCCGTTCTCGATCCGCTTCAGGGCGTCGTCGAGATAGTTCAGGAATTTCCCTTCCCGCGACGCAAACAGGAACACCTTCTCACGCTCCATGGCATCCGTGCCCTGCTCCATATGGAGCGAGTACGTGGAATTCTCCGTCACGTACTCCCCCGTCTGCACGTCCATCATCGTGGCCTTCAACGATTCCAGCTCTTCGAGAATTTCCTGCCTCTTCTCGAGGATGATCTTCTTGAAGTGCTCCAGGTCCGTCTTTCCAAAACCCTTGCGCGGTGTGGGTTTGGGTGCAGCGTCTTTGGCCCGGGGCACAGCACGGGTGCTTCTCGCGGGGACGCGTTTTATCCCCTTTTTCGGAGTTTTCTTCGCCACTTTTGCCGACATCGTGTCATCCACCCCTAAAGTAAGTGCACGTTTCTCAAAAAATGATTGTGCAAATATACACTAAATCTTCTCAACTGCAACTTCCGTTTGCTCTCCGTTGATGTCTTCTTCCGTGAACCGCATCGTCCCATTTCCGGGTTTTGACGACGCAAGCACTTCCGTCGCCAGCGTCTCGCGCCGAATGTACGCGTCGAGCCGTTGAAGCGCCCTTGCCAAACGATCGCTCGAACGGTAATAGATCCGGATTCTGTCCGTGACTTCGAAGCCGGAATCCTTCCGGAGATTTTGGACGCGGTTCACAAATTCCCGGGCAAGCCCCTCGTCGATAAGGTCCTCGCTCAACTCGGTGTCGAGGGCAACCGTCAGGTTCCCTTCCGATTCCACAAGCCATCCCTGAATATCTTCGTGCACGACCTCCACATCTTCCGGTTCGAGAGCCCGTTCCTCACCTTCCACGGCAAGGGAAATGCGTCCTTCCTTCTGCAGTTGCCGGATCTCCTCCGCGCTCATGGTGCGGATCCGTTGCGCAATCGGCTGGACCGATTTGCCGAATTTCTTTCCGAGCGACCTGAAATTCGGCTTCGCCTTGTACCGTACGAGTCCCGATTCGTCCGTGACATACTCGATCGCCTTCACGTTGATCTCGTCCAGAATCACGTCGCGCATCTGTTCCAGCTCCCGCCGATCCTCCGGTCCGTGAACCGGTATGAGCACGCGCTTCAGCGGCTGGCGCACTTTCAGATTCGACTTCATTCTCATCGCGCGCACGAGGGCGACGATTCTCATCGCGCGCTCCATGCGGTGTTCCAGCGTGCGGTCGACCAGCGCGGGGTCCGACACAGAGAGGAATGAAAGGTGGACGGACGGGGACTCGTCAGTCCGGCAGACGCTCGTAAGATTTCGGAACAGCTCGTCGGTCAGGTACGGCGCGATCGGCGCGCTCATGCGGAGGACCTCGACCAGGCACTCGTAGAGCGTCTGATACGCGGCGGTTTTATCCTTCCCGCTTTCGCTTTTCCAGAACCTCCGCCGGTTCCTCCGGACATACCAGTTGGAGAGCAGGTCAATCGTGAACCTGCTGACCGCCCGCGCCGCCCGGGTGACGTCATACGCGTCCATCGATTCAATGTACTCCCGGATGAGCGAATGGAGTTCCGAGACGATCCACCGGTCCATCTCGGCCCGCTCCGGCACGGGAATCCGCGGCTCCCCGAAGCGGAATCGGTCGATGTTTGCGTAGAGTGCAAAGAACGAATACGTGTTGAGCAGCGTCCCAAAAAATTTTCTCTGCACCTCGCCGATCCCCTCTTCGTCGAACAGCGTGGCGCGCCATACCGGGCTTTGCGAAACCAGGTACCATCGCGTGCCGTCGGCTCCATACTTTCGCAGCAGGGCGAACGGATCGACGGTGTTCCCCTTCGACTTGGACATCTTCTGGCCGCCCTTGTCGAGAATCAATTCGTTGACAAGGACGTTTTTGAAGGCCGGTTTGTCGAAAAGAAACGAGCCGATCGAATGCATCGTGTAGAACCATCCCCTCGTCTGGTCGATGCCTTCGCAGACGTAATCCGCGGGGTACGCATTCTCGAATGTCGGCCGGTTCTCGAAAGGAAAATGCCATTGCGCAAAGGGGACCGATCCGGAATCAAACCAGACATCGATAAGCTCGGGCGTTCGCCGCATGATGCCGCCGCAGGAATCGCAGGCAAACGTCACGTCATCGACAAACGGCTTATGGAGGTCGAGCGGTTCGCGCACGCCGTTCCCTTTCCTGTACTCTTCGATGCTTCCCACGCATCGCTGCTTCCTGCACTTCTCGCAGACCCAGATCGGCAGGGGCGTCCCCCAGAACCTGTCGCGCGAAAGGGCCCAGTCCTTATTTTCGGCCAGCCAGTTGCCGAATCGACCGGTCCCCACTTCGGGCGGAACCCAGTTTATCGTATCGTTCAATTCCCTCATCCGTTCCGCGTAGGCCGTCGTCTTGATGTACCACGAATCCCGAGCATAATATAATAGAGGGGATTCACACCGCCAGCAGTGCGGGTAGCTGTGGAGGTGGTGCTCCTTCTTGAACAGAAGGCCTCGTTGCTTCAGGTTTGCGATGATCTCTTCGTCTGCATCCTTCACAAACTTGCCGGCAAACTCGGTCACTTCCGGCCCGAAATTGCCCGACTTGTCCACCGGATGAATGACGGGAAGTCCGTATTCCTGACCGGCGCGATAATCGTCCTCGCCGTAAGCAGGAGCCATGTGGACGATGCCCGAACCGTCCTCCGTCGTGACGAACGTCGCTTCGACGACGTACCAGCCGCGCTCTTTCACCTGGTGATAGTTGAACAATCGCTCGTACTCCCTGCCGCTCAGCTTCGAACCTTTGTATCGATCGACCACCGTGTATCCTTCCCCGAGCACCGGGAGCCGCGCTTCAGCGAGGATCAGCTTCGTTCCCTCGTGCTCGACGGTGACGTAATCGATGTCGGGGTGCACGGCGAGAGCAACGTTCGAGATGAGCGTCCAGGGGGTTGTCGTCCATACCAGGAAGTACGTATCCTTTTCCCCTTTCATTTTCATCTTCACGTAGACGCTCGGATCCTTGACGTCCTTGTAGCCGAGCGACACTTCGTGCGATGAGAGGGGCGTTTCGCAACGCGGGCAGTAGGGTTGAATCTTGTACCCCTTGTAGATCATCCCCTTTCCGAAGAATTGGCTGAGGGCCCACCAGATCGATTCGATGTACGAGTTTTCAAACGTGACGTAGGGATGGCCCATATCCACCCAGTAGCCCATCAGCTTCGTCATCTCCTCCCATTCCGTCTTGTATTTCCAGACAGACTTCCTGCATTCCTCGTTGAACCTCGCGATGCCGTACCGGACGATGTCGTCCTTGTGTTTGAAGCCGAGCATTTTTTCGACCTCGATCTCCACCGGAAGTCCGTGCGTGTCCCATCCAGCCTTCCTCGGCACGCGGAACCCGCGCATCGTCTTGTAGCGGCAGATGAGGTCCTTGAGCGTCCGGGACATCACGTGGTGGATGCCGGGGCGCCCGTTCGCGGTCGGCGGGCCCTCGTAGAATGTAAACTGGGGCTTCGCACTCCGCTCGCTGATGCTCCGCTCAAAGATTTTTTCACGCTCCCAGAAATCGCGGACGCGCGATTCGAGAGCGCGATAATCGACCTTGTCCGACAACGGCGGGAAGGCCGGCGGTGAACGATGTTCTTGCGTGTCCGCCACGTTTTATTTTTTCGCGAAGTACGAGGTGACCCAGACGATTCCCGTCACGATGATGCTCAGGAACAAGCATGTTGCGAGCGGGATATAAAGCTCGAAATTATTCTTTTGAATGTGAAGGTCTCCCGGGAGTTTGCCGAGAAACGGAATCTTCGGCGAAAAGACGAGCGCCAACCCGACGAGCATCAGCATCCCGCCGATAATAATCAATCCTTTTCCGGCCGAGGCCATGTCATATTCCCTGCGAATGGATCTGCGGTTCGTGCCGTTCATGGTTGCTGGGAGACTCCGCGGTTGCCGGCTTGCGTCCCACCCTTGCAAAGATCGGGAAGCCGACGTCCCGCATGCTCTCGCCATGACCCCACGCACGACCGAGCGGGTCACGAACAAGGTCCAGCGGGTCGGATGACCTTGCTTCCCGGTAATGCTTCACGGCCGACCAGGTTCCGAGATATCCGATGAATTGCTCCAGGTTCCACGCGTGCCGGGATTCGAAGTGCGGAATGTCCAGCTCGTCGAACGGGAACGGGATGGTCTCGTAGTTCGTATCGACGAGAATTCGTTCCTTGTCCCAATAAGGAGAGATGACGTCGCCGTGGAACCACCGGACGCATCGGTCGACTTCATCGTTCACGTGAGGGAGACCGTACCCAAGAAGTGCGATCACACCGTCCGGCTTGAGAGTCCGATTTACTTCGCCGTAGAATCTGTCAAAATCGAACCAGTGGGCCGCCTGCGCAACGGTGACAAGGTCGAAAACACGGTCCGGAAATGAAGACCGCTCGGCGGACTCGACGCGGTAGACGATATTCCCGGCCGGCATCGCATTCGCGATCTGATTGGCGCTCAGGTCGGTCGCCGCCACTTCGCCAAAAAAATCTGCGAGAAGCCGGGCCAGCTGACCATTCCCCGTACCGCAATCCCACACACGCTCCCGACGCCGGACAAGCGAGGCAAGCCACGCTGCCAGTTCCCGCGGATATGTGGGACGGAACCGCGAGTAGGAGTGAGAATGGGATGAGAAGTTGTCTTTCATGAGAGCGAGGAATCAGCGGTCAGCTATCAGCGTTCAGCGGTCAGATATTTGAATCACGCCGGGTTCAGGGTCGAAGAAGGAATCGCAAACAGGGCAGACTCAACCTTGTCGCGATCGTAGGAGTGGGGTCGCGTCAGGCCTTGATTCTGCGAACTACTTCCCTCATGATTGCGGTCATCTTCGGCTCTGCTTTGTTCGCCACCTTAATCACCTCTTTCAGCGACACGGGCTGCAGCGCATCCGGAAAACACTCGTCGGTCAATATGGACATCCCGAGGACGCGCATGCCCATGTGGACCGCAACGATGTCCTCGGGAACGGTTGACATGCCGACGGCATCTGCCCCCAGATTTCGCAGCATCCGGTATTCCGCCCGGGTCTCGAGATTCGGGCCGGGCATCGCGACGTAGACTCCTTTTTGCACTTTAATCTTCCGGTCGAGCGCGGCCTGCTCTGCGAGTGCGATCAGCTCGCGGTCATACGGTTCCGACATGTCGGGAAACCGGGGGCCGAGCGATTCGTCGTTCGGGCCGATGAGCGGATTATCTCCGAGGAGGTTAATGTGGTCGGACATGACCATGACATCGCCGCGGTGAAAGAGCGGATTGAGCGCGCCGGCGGCGTTGGAAATCAGGAGAAATTCCACCCCGAGTCCGGCCCTGGCGGAAAGCACCCGCACGGGAAAAGTCACCTGCTGAAGCGTGTATCGCTCGTACAGGTGAAACCGCCCTTGCATCGCAACCACGTTCTTGCCCGCGAGCGTCCCGAAGATCAGCTTCCCCGCGTGCGATTCCACTGTCGAGAGAGGAAAATGCGGAATCGCCCGGTACTCGATCACGCATTCCTTCTTGATCTCCTTGACAAGCCCTCCGAGACCGGTGCCGAGTATGATGCCGACCCTGGGCCGCAGGTTCGTCTTCGACCGTATGGCATCGACCGCCTCCCCGATCTGCCTCCGCAATTCCGTCATGAAATCTTTTTCAGGATTTCGTCGATCTCCAGGTGTTCCTTTCCCGACCCGCGCGAGAGATCCTTGTTCATCCCTCCTTCTTCGTCGACCTCGAGAGCCCGGATCAAGTCCAATTCCGAGCTGAGCAGCACTTTCAGCCGGCTCAGGATGCTTTCTTTGCGGGCTTTCAACGTCGAAATTTCCTCTTTCGCCCGGCCAAAGTCGAGCCGTGCCTTCTCGACAATCTGCGAGGCCTTCATCTCGGCCTCCTTGAGAATAATGTCCGCCTCGCGGCGCGAGTTCTCGATCGACTTCCCGCTCGTTTCCTGGGCCTGCATCAGCGTCTGCTGGAGCGTCCTCTCCATGTGCTTGAAATCGCTCAACTGCGTCTCAAGCGCGATGATCTGGTCGCTCAGCTCCTTGTTGACTCTGACCATTTCCTCCATTTCGTTCGACAGCATCTCGAGGAATGTATCGACCTCGACCGTGTCGTATCCCCGCATTGTCTTCTTGAATTCCTGGCGTTTAATTTCCAGCGGCGTGATTTTCATAATGGCCTCACCGATTGTCGGTCAAACGGTCTGTCGTTTCCCAAAGATTGCCGTGCCGATCCGAAGCAGCGTCGCCCCTTCCTCGATCGCAACCTCGAAATCATGCGTCATGCCCATCGAAAGATGATTCAGCCGGACGCCGGGGATCTTCCGGCATTCGATCTCCCGTCGAAGCTCGGCGACGAGCTTGAACGAAGGCCGCGAGTCGCCGGGGTCGTCCGAGAAGGGTCCCATCGTCATCAATCCAATTACTCTCGAATGTTTCATTCCCGACCCCTTCAGTACGAGGTCCGCTACCTCAGCGGGTTTCGCGCCGAATTTCGTCGCTTCGTCGGTCGTGTGAACTTCCACCAAATAATCGACCACCCTTCCGGCTTTTTCTGCGCGCCGGTCGATCTCTTCGATCAGCCCGGCAGAGTCGACTGAATGAATCAGGTGGATGTACGGCGCGACATATTTTACCTTATTGGATTGCAGATGGCCGATGAAATGCCATCGAACATCGTCACGGCCGACGGCCGAATGCTTCTCGTCGAGCTCCTGGACGTAGTTCTCGCCAAAGTCCCGCTGGCCGGCCGAGATCGCCTCAGCAATCTTCTCGACGCCGAAGGTCTTGGATACGGCAACCAGGGTGATGTCGTCCGGATTTCTTCCGCATTTCCTGCACGACGATTCGATGCGGGAACGGATCGTATCGAGATTCTCGCCGACCATCCAGAACCGTTACCGTGAAGCCATCCCAAGAATGGAATTCGTCATGTGGAGCTAGATTGTCCATCGCATCTCATTTCCCGCGCACATCAGACTCTGAAACTCAGCCAGAGGCCGATGCGCTTTTGGTGCAAACTTCCGGGTGACGGGTTCTGTTTTTTGAGCTGGCTTCTGATAATATACTCGACAACTGGCCGAAAATCAATCCGAATCATTCATAGGAGACTGAGAATTCAATGAGTTGAGGTAAACGTTTCAATCGTTGCTTGACTTCGATTTCAAATATTGCTTTATTAGCAGCAATCAGTTCCCATCACCGGTTTTTGGAGAAGTGAATGGCCGACAAAGACCGATTCGAGGAGGATGAAGATCCTCTTCGACCGCACGACCGATCCGAAGAAGAATTGCGACGATTCCGTGAGATGCTCCGGACGAACGGGCGCGACATCAACAGCCCCGAGGCACTCGAGGAGATCATCCAATTCTATTTTGAACACGAGCAGTTCGAAGACGCATTGTCCTATTGCGAGCGGCTCCTGTCGTTTGAGCCTTTCAGTTCCGATGCGTGGCAGCGCAAGGGGATGATCCTGAACAATCTCTACAAGTACACGGAAGCGCTCTCGTGCTACGAAAAAGCGATGAGCTTGAACCCAACCGACCCGGAAATTCTCGTCAATTGCGGGATCACGCTTGACAACCTGAACCGGACGGACGAGGCGATGGCGTCGTTCGATGCCGCAATCGAAATCGACCGGTCGAACGAGGACGCTCTTTTCCACAAAGGCGTGACGCTCGAGAAGCTGGAGCGATTCAAGGAAGCGCTCCTGGTTTTCAAGTCGATTCTCACCTTAAATCCCGACCATTGCGACGCCTGGTATGAACTCGGATATTGCCACGATTACCTCGACAATTTGGCCGAATCGATCCGTTGTTACGACGAACACCTGAATCGCGACCCGTTCAACTATAATGCCTGGTATAATCGCGGCATCGTTTTGAACCGTCAGGGCGAGTATAAGAAATCGATCGAAAGTTATGAACTTGCACTCGCGATTCGCGACGACTTCCCGTCCGCGTGGTACAACATGGGAAATGCGTTCGCGAATCTGGAGAAACTGTCGGATGCGATCCGTTGCTACAAGAAGACGCTGGATTTCGAGCAGGACGATGTTCCCGCGTGGCATAATCTCGGTAACGCGTACGAGGAACTTCATGAATACCAGCAGGCGATCGTCGCCTTTACAAATGCGGTCAAGCACGACCCCCGGCACTACGAGTCTTTTTTCGGCCGGGGATGCTGTTGGGACGCGCTCGACCAGCCAAAGAAGGCGCTGAACGACTACAAGAAGGCATTGAGCATCTCCCCGGATTATGCAGAACTGTGGTACGCGCGCGCGGATGCCGAGTACAACCTCGGCCGGGTCGAGGAATGCCTCGACAGTTACGGAAAAGTGGTTCAGCTGGACCCGAAGAATGCCGAGGCGTGGTTCGACCTGGGCGACACGATGCTTGAGCGCGGGTTGGTGGTCGAAGCGCTCGAGGCGATTGACCGGAGCATCGGACTCGACGCGGGCTTCGGCCTGGCGCACTTCAGCCGCGGCAAGGCGTTGCTCCTGCAAGGGCACCGGAAGGATGCGGTCGATTCGTTCCGCAAGGCCTTCGAGCTCGACGGGGAGTTGCGCACAGATTTTAAGAATCAATTTCCAGACCTCGCCTCCTCGAGACTCTACGCCCGCCTCCTGAAGTAGCTCCCATGCAACCGTCGGAGCAGGGATTCTTCGCGATCCTCGGGCATCCTGTTTCCCATTCGCTCTCTCCCTTTCTGCACGGCAAAGCGTTCGAGCTCCTGGGC
This sequence comes from Bacteroidota bacterium, assembly GCA_035499415.1. Lineage (GTDB taxonomy): Bacteria > Bacteroidota > Ignavibacteria > UBA10030 > UBA10030 > DATJYV01. The sequence goes on along the minus strand of DATJYV010000073.1, from coordinate 3,223 downwards.
CTTCCGTACCGGTACGTGGCGGTCGACGTCGAGCCGTCCGAACTTCCCCGGAAAGTCGCGGAATTGGTGCGAGACGGCTGTCTCGGCTTCAATGTGACGCTTCCGAACAAGGAATCTATCATCCCGCTTCTTTCCGAAGTTGACGACACGGCACGTGCGATTGGTGCCGTCAACACCCTGATCGTTCGCTCCGGGCGGCTCGTCGGCTACAACACGGATTGCGACGGAGTGCGCGTATCTCTGCAGCCGTTCAGGGCAAGAATCGAGAAGCAGGAAGTTCTCCTTCTCGGTGCTGGCGGGGCGGCGCGTGCGGTGGCGTACGCGCTTCAAGCGAGCTACTCGGTCGGAATGATCCACATCGCCGTCAGATCCGTCGACCGGGGCCGGAGATTTATCTCTTCCCTCAATCTCCATCGTTCCGATGTCCTGGAAATGGGCGACCCGAAAATCTCCGCCGCAGCCGCTTCATCCGCACTCGTCGTCAATGCCACGCCGGTCGGCATGATCCCTCATGCGGGGGAATCTCCCCTTCCCGCCGGCGGAACCTTTCGCCGGGGCCAGATCGTTTTTGACTTGATTTACAGGCCTCCGGAAACGAGATTGATCCGGGATGCCCGGCTTGCGGGCGCGGAGGTCGTCACCGGCGTGACGATGTTTCTCCACCAGGCCGCGAAAGCGTTTCAATTGTGGACCGGAAAAGAGATGCCCTTGACGGAGATGGGGAAAGCACTGGAGCAAAAACTTACGGATGAGCGTCATGGTTGAGATGAATGCACCGGGAGGATGGAGAAGCGGCGACAACACGAATGCCGCGCCGTCCGTAGAAGCAAAACGGGAAGCCCTCGAAACAATTCTTCGGCAGATGGGGAGTGTGGTGATCGGATTTTCCGGCGGCATCGACAGCATGCTTCTGGTTCGCATGGCGACCGGGGTACTCGGACAAAACGCCCTGGCGGTGATCGGGCGCTCGGCGACGTACCCGACGAGGGAGTTTGAAGAAGCGATGGCGGCAGCGGAACGATTCGGGACCCGGACGATGGTGGTCGAAACGGAAGAAACGGATGACATCAAGTTCCGGGAAAACCCTGCCAACCGGTGTTACTTTTGCAAGACGGAACTCTTTGGAAAACTTGGCGTCATCGCCCAACAAGAGGGAATCCGTTGGATTGCAGACGGGACGATCACGGATGACCTCGGAGATTTTCGTCCGGGGATGAAGGCCCGGAGCGAGCAGAATGTCCGGTCGCCGCTCCTCGAAGCGGGGTTCTCAAAGGTGGACGTGCGCGCGTTGGCCCGGCAACTCTCGATCCAGGAATGGGACAAGCCGTCGTTCGCCTGTCTCGCATCCCGATTCCCGTACGGCTTTGGAATCACAACGGAGAACCTTATGAAAATCGACGAGGCAGAAACCCTCATGCGCGACCTTGGATTCCGGCAGTTCCGGGTCCGACATCATGACGACAAAACGGCCCGCATCGAAGTTGCTCCCCCGGATTTTTCAAAATTGCTCGACGACGGACTCCGGAATCTCATCGTCGCTCGTCTCAAGGAGCTGGGCTTCCTGTACGTGACGCTGGACCTCCAGGGCTATCGTACCGGTAGCATGAACGAGGTACTGACGTCATCGGAAAAAATCCGCGCCGACGGGCACGGCCTCCCCGACCGGGACGTGAAACCCTCACCCTCGCCGTAAACGGTCTGCAATCGTCACACGTTATTCCCCCCGTACGATTCTTGCCGACCGTAACGTTCATCAATCATGCAACGGTTCTCATTCGCATCGACGGCACCACTCTGCTCACGGACCCGGTGTTCAGCAAGACTGTCGGTTTCATCATCCCCCGGCTTCGAGCTCCGGGTATTTCGCTCAACCGGCTACCCGACGTCGACGCGACCCTGATCTCCCACGCCGATTACGACCATCTGAATCTCAAGTCCCTGCGGGCGATTCGAAGACGCAACACACAGTCGATCGTGCTGCCGCGAGGACTCGGATCGTACGGCCGGCGTCTGGATTTTCCCGAGGTGTTCGAACTCGATCTTTGGCAGAAGGTCGAGATTCGCGGAGCCCGCATCACGTGTGTGCCCGCGCGACATTCGAGCTCCAGAATTCCGTGGAACCGGAAACGGGCGCTCGCGTGCGGATACGTCATCGAGGCTGGCGATGGAACGGTCTACTTTGCGGGAGACACGGGATATGGAGAGCACTTCAAGGAAATCGGGAGGCGATTCGCTTTGGATGTTGTGCTGCTGCCGATCGGCGCCTACAAGCCGGAGAGATGGTTCCGGAACATTCATCTGAATCCTGCGACCGCCATTTCTGCATTCCGGGACCTCGGAGCGCGGGAGCTGGTGCCGATCCACTGGGGGACGTTCAAGATCAGCGATGAGCCGATGAGAGAGCCGCCGCAGTGGCTCCGGATTGAAGCTGAACGGGCCGGTCTCGCTGGTCGTATTCACATTCTTGAGAATGGAGACAAGTACTCGTGGCGGTAACTTGTTGGGGTGACAAAATGCCAAACTCGAAATCTCAAACAAATTCAAGATTCCAATGACAGAAATCTCAGACCCTCTTTATAGTTTTGAGGCTTAGAACCTTGACTCATTCATGCTTGTTTGTGATTTCGGATTTGGTGATTGTCCCACGGGGATGGCTTCGCCGGAGGAAAATGCGCCAGAGAAGGGCGCATGTGCGCCTCCAGCGCAGGATTCGGTGCTGTTGCTTCACTGCAAAGCTGAACTTGTCTGCCCAGTGCATCGTCACGGGGTTTCAGCATCTCACTTACTGAGTAATTCAGACCCTGAAACTCAGCCAGAGGCTGATGGGCCTTCGGCCCAGAATTCAGTGTGACGGTTACTCTTTGGTTTTGAACTCAAGAAGCTACCGTCATTCCGAACTCGATTCGGAATCTGACCTCCTAAGACTGACTCATTCAGTTTAAGTCAGACCCTGAAACTCAGCCAGAGGCTTATGGGCCTTCGGCCCAGAGTTCAGGGTGACGGTCGCTTTTTGGTCATGAAGCCAAAGAGGCAATGTCATTCCGAACTCGATTCGGAATCTGACCTCCTGAGCCCGCGGCCTTCAAAGAAGTCCCCGTCCCCGCGTCGTGGGTTCAAACGGGAAGAAAACCGGAACACATAATCCATTAAGGAGGGATGTATGTTTATCGGACATTACGCTGTAGCCCTCAGCGCCAAAAAAATCGCTCCCGGCACTTCGCTT
>DATJYV010000072.1:0-20624 GCA_035499415.1 Bacteroidota bacterium | reverse complement strand
CGTCGAAAAGCTCATAGTTCTCCGAACTCCGTGACCTCCCGCATTTCCTTCCTTCTTGACGACCGTCTCGTCTCACTCGACTTTCACGACCCCTCCTGCCCAGGGCCAACGACAACCATCCTGAACTACCTCCGCTCCCTTCCGAATCACAAAGGCGTTAAAGAAGGATGTGCAGAGGGCGATTGCGGTGCCTGCACGGTCGTCTTGGGTGAGCTTGACCAGGTCGGAAAAATTCGCTACAAGAGTGTCGATTCGTGCCTTGCGTTCCTGCCGATGCTCCACCGAAAGAATCTCATCACGGTGGAAAACCTCGCCGACGCCGCATCCGACCTTCACCCTGTGCAGCAGGCGATGGTCGATACGAACGGAAGCCAGTGCGGCTACTGCACGCCCGGTTTCATCATGTCGCTCTTTTCATTGTACAAGAATTCATCCCATCCATCCCAACGTCAAATCGACGACGCGCTTACGGGAAACCTGTGCCGGTGTACGGGGTATCGTCCGATCGTCCAGGCCGCGGCAACGTCGTGTGTCCACGAGGGACGGGACAAGTTTTCGGAAATGGAAGCGAAGACTTCCGACGTCCTTCAGTCCGTCGCTCCCGACACTCTCCATGTCAAAACGCGGTCCCAGGAATATTTTCGCCCGCTCAGTCTCACCGAAGCGCTTGCGTTCAAACGCCAGCATCCCGACGCTCTCTTCATCAGCGGCGCTACGGACGTCGCGTTGCGTGTGACGAAGCGGCATGAGGTGCTCGCCTCGATCATCGACCTTTCCGGGATCGACGAGCTCAGCCGCGTCACCGATTCAACCGCCTCGCTCAGGATCGGCGCAGGAGTAACCATGAACGAGATGATGACGCATTGCGCGAAGGATTTTGCCGCAATTCATTCAATCCTGTCGGTGTTTGGCTCCCAGCAAATCCGAAACCTCGCTACGATCGGCGGGAACCTGGGCACGGCTTCCCCGATCGGTGATACGCTGCCGCTCCTTATCGCCTATGATGCAAAGGTCGCCCTTCAGAGTCTCCTCGGAAAACGGGAAGTGCCGATCGATGATTTTTTCACGGGCTATCGACAAACGGTCCGAAAACCCGACGAACTCGTTACCGCAGTGATCCTTCCGAAAACGGGGGGAGCCGCGGCTGTTCGCGCGTACAAAGTCTCAAAGCGGAAGGATCTTGATATCTCGACGGTCAGCGGGGGATTTCGCATCGAGGTTGACGAATTAAAGAGTGTCGGACGCATCAAGCTGGCGTACGGCGGCATGGCCGATCGGCCCAAACGCGCATCGACGGTGGAGAAGTACCTGACCGGGAAGACATGGAGCAGGGAGATCGTCGAACAGGGAATGGCGCTGGTGGAGAAGGATTTTTCTCCCATCTCCGATGCGCGCGCCGGGGCGGAATTCCGCATGGCGGCGGCGCGCAATCTCCTCCTGAAATTCTGGAGCGATACTTCGGGGGAGGGCGCATGAACGTTGCGCACGAATCGGCCCGCAAACATGTCACGGGGGAGGCCGTTTACATCGACGACATGCCAGGGTCGGACCGAATGCTCGTCGGGCGTGTGGTGTACAGTCCGTATGCGCACGCAATCATCAGGTCGTTCGACCTCTCCGCGGCCCGACAGGTTCCCGGTGTTCACGCCGTGCTCAGTTACGAAGATATTCCCGGGAGCAACCAGATGGGCCCGGTGGTGAAGGACGAACCCTGTCTTGCCGACCACGAAGTCCACTGCATAGGACAGGCGGTCTTCGTCATCGCAGCAGAAACCGACGAACAGTGCCGCGAAGCCGAGAAGAGCATCAAGGTCGAATACGATCCGCTTGAGGCAATCCTCTCGATTGAGAAGGCCCTGAAAAAAAACAGTCTCCTCGGCCCTCCTCGAACGATGGAACGGGGAAATGCAGCGGCCGCTTTGAAAACTTCGCGCCATGTAATCGAGGGAACACTGCGAACCGGTGCGCAGGAACATTGGTATCTGGAAACGCACGTTGCGTTGTGCGTTCCCGGGGAAGGCAATGAGCTGAACGTTTTCAGCTCAACGCAGCATCCGTCGGAAACGCAGACACTCATCGCCGAGCTCCTGGGCATCGGGAAGCACGAGGTCGTCGTCGAAGTTCGGCGCATGGGAGGGGCATTCGGCGGGAAGGAAACGCAGGGGAATCACACGGCGTGCTGGGCCGCCCTTCTCAGCCGGTATACGCGCCGGCCGGTAAAGATCCGGCTCTTCCGCGACGACGACCAGATCATGACCGGCAAACGCCACCGCTTCCTTTCAGAATACCGCGTCGGGTTCGACGAATCCGGGATGATTCAGGCGATGGAGCTTGCATTGAACAGCGATGGAGGGTGGGCGACCGACCTCTCGTTCGCGATCATGGAGCGCGCCATGCTCCATGCCGACAACGCGTACTTCATCCCTCATGTATCGATTCTCGCGAAAGTCTGCAGGACAAATCTTCCCTCGAACACGGCGTTTCGCGGATTCGGAGGACCGCAGGGGATGGCGGTCATCGAAACAATCATGGACCGGATTGCCCGGTTCCTCAGGATGGATGCCGCAAGCGTCCGGCAAAGAAATTTCTACGGTTTAACGGACCGAAACACGACCCATTACGGACAGGTCGTCGAGAACAATCGTCTCCATCGAATATATCACGAACTCTCCGAATCCTCGGAGTATGCCCGCCGCAGGAAGGAAGTCGATGCGTTCAATGCATCGAACGAGTTCTTCAAGAAGGGCCTGGCGATGACGCCGGTGAAGTTTGGGATTTCGTTTACGACGACATATTTGAACCAGGCAGGAGCTCTCGTCAATATCTATAAAGATGGAACGATTCTTGTCAACCACGGCGGGACGGAAATGGGGCAGGGATTGCACACGAAGATGCAGCAGGTCGCGGCGGCGGAGTTTGGTTTGGACCTGGAGAGGGTGAAGGTGAATGCGACAAACACATCGAAAGTGCCGAACACTTCCGCCACGGCGGCATCGGCCGGAGCCGATCTGAACGGTATGGCCGTCAAGAATGCGGCCGAGAAGCTCAAGGAGAGAATCGCCGCTGCCGTTGCGGAGATCTTCACCGAGAAGTACGGCGGAGAGAAATCCAAGCCGGAGAACATCTTCTTCGAGAATAATTCAATCCTCGACCTCGAGTATCGGGATCGGCGCATATCGTTTGAAGAAGCGATGCCGCTCATGCAGGTCCGGCAGGTGAGCTTGAGCGCAACCGGGTACTACCGAACGCCCAACATTGGATGGGACAAGGCACGCGGGTGGGGCAAGCCGTTTCATTACTATGCATTCGGGATGTGCGTTTCGGAAGTTCTCGTCGACGTGCTGACGGGTCAGCACACACTCCTGAGGACCGATATTCTCCATGATGTCGGAGATTCCTTGAATCCGGGTATCGACCTGGGTCAGGTCGAAGGAGGATATGTCCAGGGTGTCGGCTGGTGCACGACGGAGGAAATAAAGTGGGATGAGAAGGGAAATGTGCTGACACATTCACCCGACACGTACAAGATTCCCTCGGTCCAGGATATCCCGAAGGATTTTCGTGTGACGCTTCTGAAAGATGCTCCGAACACCAATACCATCCGCCGCAGCAAAGCTGTCGCCGAGCCCCCGTTGATGCTTGCCCTCTCAACATGGCTTGCCATCAAGGATGCGATCTCTGCCGTCGCGCATCACGAAATCGAACCCGATTTTTCACTTCCCGCAACGAACGAGGTCATCGTGCTCGCTGCAGACAACCTCAGAAAATCCATGAGGAAAAACCCCAGCCCTGTCGGCTTCAACCGATAGTACTCCGCCTATGAGCCTCCTTTCCGACCTCCTCACCGACCTTCGCTCCCGCGCAAAGGTCATCCTCGCGACCATCATCTCGACCTCCGGCTCGACTCCCGCCTCGGCACTCTCCCGCATGGTCATCGCGGAGGACGGAACCCGATTGAGAGGCACGGTCGGCGGAGGGTGCATGGAGTCGGACGTTCTTCATGCGGCAAAGAATCTGTCGGGGCAGAATCGATTCGAAATTCTTTCGTTCCGTCTCAAGGAAGACGAATATGTCCAGGGGTTGATATGCGGCGGAAGCCTGGACGTCATGCTCGAATCCGTTTCCGAACGTGAAATCTCCACGTTCGAGAAACTTCAGAAGATCGGGGACGATGGTGACGATGCGGTCTTGGTGCGATGGCTCAACGGGGATGGCACCATCGCGAGACGGGTGGCCCTGAGATACTCAGCGGGGTCTGCCGATGATCTTGATGGATCGATTTCCCAGGCCGAATTCGTTGCCGAAATGAAAAACGGATTTCGGCGCGGAGAATTTCGCAGGTTGAAGGGGAAGAACAGCGAATTGCTCATCGAGCCGATCGCCGGTAATCCTTCATTATTCATTTTCGGCGGCGGTCACGTGGGATGCGAGATTTCGCGCGTCGCCGCGTCCACGGGATTTCGCGTTACCGTGATCGACGACCGGCCGGAATTCGCCCAAGCGAGACGATTCCCGGAAGCTGCGGCGACGGTCTGCGCACGTTTGCCGGACGCCGTCGGTCAAATTGAGCTTAAGTCGACGTCGTACGTCATTATCGCCACGCACGGCCATCGGGATGACGAGGGAATCCTGGAGATGGTCGTATCGCGGGACGTGAAGTATATCGGCATGGTCGGCAGCAAGCGAAAGGTCCTTACAACCTACGAGCGCTTGCGGAAGCGCGGGATCTCGGACGAATTTCTCGCGAAAGTGCATGCCCCGATGGGAATCGAAATCGGTTCCGCGAATCCATCGGAGATTGCGATCAGTGTCGTTGCCGAACTCACCGCAATCCGGCGCGGAGTCGCGCCACCCTTTGACCATAAGTCGACCGCTATTGCCCCCCTGGTCGCAGGGCGGGACGCGCAGAAACAGGGGACTTGAGGTTTGACGATTGAAGGAGACGAGCGGTTGGAGGGATACTTCAACCGGGGCAATCGCCGTTCGGATCTGCGATCGCCTGAAAGCTGTATGCCGGACCTAGGCCTTCCTGAGGAACTTCGCCGCCCCCCAGCCAATGAGCACAAGCGCCGAGAGCAACACCCACCCGTAGTCGCTCCCGTACGATACGGTCGGATAATGATTGCTGATCATCATGAATACGACGGGGACGACGAGGAACGTGTTGTGTTTGGAACGGGTCTTCGCTTTCGCTCCCAGAGTTAAATCGGGCTTCTTCCCTTCCAGAAGCGCCGCGACCATTTTTTTCTGAGCGGGGATGATGCGTATCCATACATTAGCGGTCATGATCGACCCAAACACCGCCCCTGCGTGAATGTAAGCCGTTCGTCCCCCGAAGAACTGCGAGAGAGAATAGATCATGAGGACAGACAGAAGAAACGAGACCACAACTCCAAGGCGTTCGTTGGAGGAAAAGAGGGTGCTCCAGAGAAAATCATACACAAGCCATCCGACGACGATGAAGCCGAGACCGATCGCGATCGATGTCGCCTGGTCGTACCTTGCATCCGAAAGCATACCCCCCGCATAGTATACCAGCGTCAAGAGCCCGATTCCGCTGATCCACGTCATCATCGCTTCCCATTTGAACCAGTGCAATTTCTGCGCCATCAGCCGGGGGAACGACTGCTTTTGCACAAGGTAAAACCCTCCGCTGTGGACCATCCAGAGCCCATTCTCCTTTGCCCCCCCGTTCGCGGCGCGCTCCAGCTCCGTGAATCTGCCGTCCAGCCAGGTGAAAAAATATGTCTGCCCCACCCACATGATGGCGGCAAAGACATGTGTCCATCGGAGGACAATGTTGAGCCATTCAGATGGATCGAAGGACATAGGCGGAAAATGGAAGTATGTAGGTTAGCGTTCAGCGACCTGTCCGCCGAAGTCCTGCGCTGCCGGATGAAGGCGGATCAGCTATGAGAACTCAGAACTCGAAACTCAAAACGCGTAACTCCCGCGTCAGCTTCCTCTGTACGTCGAATAACCAAACGGGCTGAGCAACAGGGGAATGTGATACCTCTGCGTCGGGTCGCTGACCTCGAAGACGACTTCGATAAACGGGAAAAAGCTCACGACGCCGGCAGACTTGAAGTATGATCCCGCATCAAATGTGAGCCGGTACACACCCCGCTCGAGCACTGCATCCCCGGGGAGAAGCTCGTTCGCTCTCCCGTCCGCGCTCGTGATCCCCTTCGCCAGTGTCTTCCACCCGTCCGTCAGCGCATGCTTTTCCAGAGTCACCGGCATTTTCCCTGCGGGCTTGCCGCGTGTTGTATCGAGAACATGGGTTGATATGGGACTGCTCATCTTCGGCCTCGCGTGTCTGTTCGCCTGCGAATTCTCATCGGTCCGTCTATGTTCGACGTATGATTTTCGAATACCAAAACTGCCGCCTCAACCCAGCCTTCTCTCTTCCGCGTTCTGGATTCTGATTTCTATCTCCTTCCCTCCGTCCATCCACCACTTCCTTCATTCCTTCCTCTCCTGTCTCTCAGTATCCTCGCAAACGACCTCGTCCGCAGCTCTTCAACTGTCAGCCCCGTCTCTTCCATCTCCTTCTCCGTGAGCGCCCCGCATGCGATCCCCTGCAGAAAGAAATTCAGGAGCCCTTGACCCGTCGCCGCGTCGTCGAATACATCTCCGATGAGGGTCGCTTGCGCCGCCCTTTCCATGAATGTCCTCAGCCGATGCGAGGCCGCCGCAAGCTCTTTCAGGAAAAACGCATACACCGCGGTGTAACGGACCGGTAATTGAACCGGATGTAAATCCCACCCCTGATAAAACCCGTTCATCAACGAATGATTGATATGCTCGAAATTGAGTTTCCAGACCCGATGCACCGCCCGCTTGTTTTCCGCTTTTTGTCTGCCCGTCAACCCCTTACCCGATTTTCCGGCGCGATGCGGGCCGACGGGCATGACATTCGTCGCTCCGTCCGAAATCCAAACACCCGTTCCGGCAAGGGCAACCTTCATAACCGACCGCGCAAAGTCGCACGCCGGATGGACCATCGATTGATATTGAGCGGTGATGTTCATCGAGGCGGTGTAATCGTAAACGCCAAAATGCGCCGCGACACATCTTCCCTCCGCCGCAGCGACGAAGGCGGGAATCGCCACGATCCCCCGCGAATCGAAAACCGACTGCGGCGTCTCGACCATGAATTCGAGCTTCAGTGCACCTTCCGGGAGAGTGAGCTTCTTTTCAAGAATCTTGAACAGGCGGACGAGCACGGCCACCTGATCCGGAAGGACGACTTTCGGAATCGTCACGACGAAATTTTCCGGCAGTTTCCCCCCCGATTGTCGAACAAGAGTCGAGACGAAAATGTCGAGCGTACGTATCGACCGGGCTTTCAGATCCTCGGTCAGCGGCTTAAGGCGAATGCCGATGTATGGCGGCAAACTGTTCCCGGCCATGCCTCTGGCGATTTCGGCTGCGCAGAATTCGGCATGCTTGTCCTCTTCACTATCCGGTCGATTGCCATACCCGTCCTCGAAGTCAATGCGAAAGTCCTCGACGGGCTCGTTTTTCAGCTTCTGCACCACTCTATTATATACCGTTGCCTTGAAGTCGTTCGTGCCGTCGAGCGCGACCGCCCGCGCAAGATCCTTCGCCGTAGGAGCATAGTCCTTCAGCGATTGCAGAGCCGTTGCGCCGAGTTTCGCGGCCGTATCCGCCTTGAATATCTGGGCTCCGCCGTAGACGGTGTGGACCGGCTGGCGGCGGCCGGAATCGCCCGGAAACGCATGGGAAAACGAGGCGTTGGCCTTGCTGGTCGAGGCGTTTATGTCCAGAAGATTGTCGGCGGAAAAAGTCATGGAATGGAGAGGTGATGTTCGATGTACGATTGCCAACTTGCGATTTCCGATTGAAAAAACATATGTCGGAATTCAACAATTGACATTCGTTTCCTTCTGCGGGCGCAATGTATCGACTTTCCCCCCTTCAATCAAGCGCTTGTATCTTGGAACGGCATTCTCTAAATTTCCACCAATCGACTCTGCATTCTGTCAAGACCCGCCGACAAAATAGTCCGACGATTCGTGAATGAAATTTCTTTTCGATTGCGAAATCTCACCCCAATTGATATTTTTTATTTCGATTTCAGGACAAGACAGGAGGGATTCAGGGGGAGATTGAGGATGAAGTTGAATGAGGATGAAAAGAAATGAAGAACCGGTCTTGTGAGAGGCAGGGAAATGCTGTCACGTTTGGGCAGACCGAGCTGGAAGTCTTGAACGGCTATTTTCAGTACCACCGACCACAGGCGACAACTGTCAGGTTTCTCAATTGTCATAAGGAGGATGTGCGATGAGCAGCGTACGGGTTTTAGTGGGTACTCACAAAGGGGCATTCGTGCTCACGTCGGACGGTAAGCGCGCGAAATGGGATGTCAGCGGACCGTTCTTCGCAGGATGGGAAGTCTACCACGTCAAGGGTTCTCCTGCAGACCCAAATCGAATCTACGCTTCCCAAACGAGCAGTTGGTTCGGCCAGATCATTCAGCGTTCCGACGACGGCGGCAAGACGTGGTTCCAGCCGGGGTTCAAGCCGGGCGAGCCGACCAAAAATGCCGAAGGCATGCCGCTCACAGACAGCAACAAATTTGTGTATGATACGTCGCCGGCGACGGGAAAGCCCCTGACCACCCATCAATGGTACGACGGCACCCAACACCCGTGGGAGTTCAAACGTGTCTGGCACATTGAGCCGTCGCTGAATGACCCGCAGACCGTCTACGCCGGCGTTGAAGATGCGGCACTCTTCGTCACACACAACGGCGGTCAGAGCTGGCATGAAGTCGCCGGGCTGCGGGGACACGGCACCGGATCCAAGTGGACCCCCGGCGCAGGAGGCATGGGACTGCATACGATTCTCCTCGATAAAAAGAACCCCCAACGCATGTATATCGCGATTTCATCCGCGGGTGCGTTCCGGACGGACGACGCAGGAAAATCGTGGAAGCCGATCAACCAGGGACTGAGGTCCAATTACATCCCCGACCCGGCCGCCGAGATCGGCCACTGTGTCCATCGCATCGCACTCCATCCGTCGCGACCCGATGTCCTGTTCATGCAAAAACACTGGGATGTCATGCGCAGCGATAATGCCGGTGACCAATGGCACGAGGTGAGCGGAAACTTGCCGACCGACTTCGGATTCGTCATCGACGTGCACGCGCACGAGCCGAACACCGTTTACGTCGTACCGATCAAAAGCGACTCCGAACATTTTCCTCCCGACGGAAAACTCCGCGTCTACCGGAGCAAGACGGGCGGGGACGAATGGGAAGCGCTCACAAACGGCCTCCCCCAGCGAGACTGCTACGTGAACATCCTGCGGGATGCGATGGCGGTCGACTCGCTCGATTCGTGCGGAATTTATTTCGGCACCACCGGCGGACAAGTCTACGTTTCTCCCGACGGCGGCAATAACTGGAATGCGGCAGTCCAGAACCTGCCTTCCGTTCTGTCGGTCGAAGTCCAGACGCTTCCGTGATACGCATTGCCCTCCCATATCATCTGCGTTCATTAGCCGGCGTTAACGCGGAGGTGGAGTTGCGTGTCGAAGGGACGGTGTCGACACGAACGGTGCTTGACGCACTTGAGCACCGATATCCGATGCTTGCCGGCACGATTCGCGATCATACGACGCGTCAACGAAGACCATTCCTCAGATTCTTCGCCTGTGGAGAAGACCTGTCTCTCGAGTCGCCCGACACCGAGCTCCCCGCCAAAATCGCTTCCGGTGAGGAGCCATTTATCGTCCTCGGATCGATTGCAGGAGGATGAGAGAAGCTCCTGTCGTTTCAGGATAGGCCAACAAGTAACGATCGCCAGATCCTCCGCGACCTGATGCCACACAACAAGACGGTCTGCCGTGCCGCTCCTGAATGAATACGACCGGCCGACGAGAGCACATTACAATATTCTCGTCATGAGTTGGGCAGGATGGGTATTCGACTTCTACGACCTCGTCCTGTTCACCTTCCTCCTGATCCCGATCGGCGCGCAGCTGCAACTTTCGAACGTCGAACTTTCGTTCACGCTCGGGGCATCGCTCGCGGCAACCGCAATCGGCGGCATCATATTCGGCGTTCTGTCCGACAGGTTCGGGAGAAGAAGTGTCCTCCAGTGGACGATCCTCACCTACAGTGTCGGCACGTTCCTGAGCGGATTCGCTTCGTCGCTCGAGCTGCTCCTGGTTTTCCGTGTCGTTACCGGACTTGGCGTCGGCGGCGAGTGGGCCACGGGTCAGACGTTCGTCGGTGAGTCGTTCCCCGCAAACGTCCGGGGACGTTACAGCGCCATCATGCAGACGGGGGCGCCGGTCGGAATCCTTCTTGCATCCCTCGTCGGCGGATTTCTGGAACCTGCCGTCGGGTGGCGGATGTGCTTCTTCGTATCCATCCTCCCCGCTCTTCTCGTCGTCTTCGTGCGAAAACAATTGCCGGAATCCGATATCTGGCTCGAGCATCGGCGTATGGGCGGCAGTGGGCTCGATGTGCGGCAGTCGAAATTCCTGACACTCTTCTCCCGGCCGCACGCCCGACTGTTTCTCAAAACGCTCCTGCTCGCCGTTTTTCTGATGTCGGCGTATTGGTTCACGTATTCCTGGCTTCCGTCCTATCTCCGCGAAGAGCGTCATTTCTCTCTCACACGGTCCGCTCTCTGGATGGTCGTCACCCAGGCAGGCGGGATTCTGGGCTACGTCTCATTTGGCTTTGCCGCCGATTCCGTCGGCCGGCGGCCGGCATTCAGCGTCTATTCGACCGTCTGGGCCGTCGGATTGATCATGATCACCCTCTTCTGGAATGTGGTCATCTCGTACCCGACCGTCATCCTCGGTTTCATGTTTCTCGTCGGTTTCGGAACCGGCGTCTTCAGCGGTTTCGGTCCTCTGTGCGCCGAGTTATTTCCCACCGCCATCCGAAATACGGCAATGGGTTCGGCATTCAATCTTGCCCGCGGGATTCAATTCTTCACACCCATCGTCATCGCGCTCATCGCGGCATCGTACGGCCTCGGAGGAGGAATTTCGATAGCGGCTCTCTTCGCTCTCCTGACCGGCGCCTGGATTTGGACGTTTCCGGAAACGAGAGGATGGAAAATCGGCCTGGGAGAGAAATAGGGGTGCTCGAGCTTGGAGCAGATCCAAGCGCCGAGCCGGTAAATATCTATACCAAGATCGGCGATAAACCCGTATCATGTGAATGGCTGCCCGCGACGGAGGGAATGAAAATTTGGACGTGTGGCGGCAGCCGGGGAAACATGCAGACCCCGTCTTGAACCACAGCAGGACGACAAAGATCACCGACACAACAACAATCCATGAAGGAGACTGACCATGAAGGGCAACGATAAACTGATCAAAACACTCAACCAGTTGCTGGCGGACGAACTGACCGCAATCAGCCAGTACATGGTCCATTCCGAGATGTGCGACAGCTGGGGGTATGAGAAGCTCCACAAGGCGATAGAAAAGCAGGCAATGGACGAGATGCATCACGCCGAATGGCTGATCCAGAGGATACTTTTCCTCGAAGGTACCCCCGAAGTCTCGAGGCTCAATCCCATGCACATCGGAAAGAATGTCACGGAGATCATCAGCGTGGACCAGAATGACGAGACAGGCGCGATCCGTTCCTACAATGCAGGGATTGCCCTTGCCCGCGAGGTTGCGGACCAGTCCACGGCCGACCTTTTAACCAAGATCCTGAAGATGGAAGAGGGGCACGTCGATTGGGCGGAAAACCAGCGTGCACAGATCGATCAAATGGGACTCCAGAATTATCTGTCGAACCAGACAGAAGGCGCCGCCGCCTAGCGTCTCGGCCCGGCAAATACGGATCATACCGCAGTTTCATCGGAAGGCGTCTCCCGCAGAACGAAGAGGTTGGCGTCGTCGTTGGGCTGGAGCTTCGGAGTTCGCTGAGGAGCTGTATGTTTCGCGGGAGGTCATTCCGCGACTGCGCGCAAGCGAACAAACGTTCCCGCATCTTCTCCCACCGACCCCGTTCTCAACATCGAATATTGGATGGACAGACTGATTCCCATCGACTCCCAAGCCGACGTGCCGAGAACCTACCGCGGCACTCCCGTCGGTTTGTTGCTCGAATATCACAATTTGAATCGCCCATACGAGACCTATACGTCCGCCCAGTTGTTGGTGGGGATGTGCATGGATAACCGGAAGCACCTCCACATTCCCGACAATTTCGCGTTCATCATCCGCACAGGTGGTGCCAACCTGCGATTCAGCGAGTTCAAGGTTTCGTACGCGATCGCCGTCGGCGGTGCACGCGCGATTGCGCTGATCGGTCATACGCAATGCGGCATGGTGAACCTCATCGCGCGGAAGGAGACGTTCGTCCAAGGATTGGTCGAACGAGCCGGATGGTCCCGGGCATCGGCGGAAGAACATTTTCGCCAACATGCTCCGATGTTCGAGATTGGGAACGAAATTGAGTTCATTCTCAGTGAAGCCAACCGGCTTCGCGCGCAGTATCCAAAAATTCCCGTCGCGCCGATCCTCTACAAGGTCGAGGACAACCGGTTGTACCTGATCGCGGAGAGAGCGGAGAGGTGAGACGTGAGAAGTCCAAGGTGGTCCGTGAGGAGTGAATGGTGATTGGGGATGGTGAACGCGGGGCGGCGGAATACTGTCTTGCGTGGCTGGAAGGGAAGTATCTTTGAAGTGTGATGCCCATCCACTCTGCGCCCGTACGGTCTGTCGGCTGCCAGATTCCGGAACGATCGCATGAAAGTTTCGCTGACGGGTCCCGATCTTCTCAACGATTCACGGCTGAACAAGGGCACGGCATTCCCGGAGAGCGAGCGCGACGCGTTCTCGTTGCACGGGCTTCTTCCCGACCACATCGGCTCTTTGGAGGATCAGCGCGAACGCCGATACAAGGTTCTCGCGGGTTTGCCGGCACCGATCGAGAGGTACCGATTCATGCGCGACCTGCAGGACTCCAACGAAACGCTCTTCTACTCGCTCATGACGCACCATATCGACGAGTCGTTGCCGATTGTCTACACTCCCGCGGTCGGCGAAGCATGCCAGAAATTCAGCGCAATCTGGCGCAAGCCGCGCGGACTCTTTCTCAGCTATCCGAACAAACACCGCATCGACGAGATTCTGGCGCAGCCGCGGTACGACGCCGTGCGATGCATCGTTGTGAGCGACGGGGAGCGCATTCTTGGCCTCGGCGATCAGGGGGCCGGCGGCATGGGAATTCCGATCGGCAAGATGGCGCTCTACACCGCTCTGGCCGGGATACGTCCCGAGTCGTGTCTTCCGATCCTGCTCGACGTCGGCACGGACAATGAAGAACGGCTCAACGATCCGCTCTACATCGGCTGGTGCAACAGGCGTGTGCGCGGCGAGGAGTATGAGGAGTTCGTCGACACTTTCGTCCAAGCCGTGAAGCGCCGGTGGCCCGACGTGTTGCTGCAATGGGAGGATTTCGCCGGGGGCAATGCGTCGAAATTCCTGGACCGATATCGCGATCGACTCTGTACCTTCAACGATGATATTCAAGGAACGGCGGCGGTGGCAACTGTGGCGCTCCTCTCTGCGATCAACGTGACTGGGGTTCCTCTGACGCAACAGCGGATCGCCGTCCTGGGCTTCGGCGGCGCGGGGATCGGAATTTCCCGGCTCATCTGGTCGGCAATGCGCGACGGAGGATTGAGCCAGCAGGAGGCGTACGCGCGCTTCTATCCCATCGATCGGAACGGATTGCTCGTCAAAGGTGACGCGATCGATCGCGCAGAGCAGGAGCCATTCGCGCGCGAGGGAGCGGAAGTCTCAGAGTGGAAGGGGTTGGATAAGAAGCACATCGGACTTCTCGACGTCATCCGGAACACGAAGCCCACAGCGCTCATCGGCGTCTCGGGCCAACCGGGAACATTCACGGAAGAGGCGATCCGGGCGATGGCCGGGAACGTCGAACGCCCCATCATCTTCCCGCTTTCGAATCCGAGCTCACGAAGCGAGGCAACGCCGCAACAGATCGTGGATTGGTCGGAGGGGCGCGCGCTCATCGGCACGGGAAGTCCTTTTCCACAGGCATCGTACCGGGGACGGCCGGTGCCGTTCGCACAGACGAACAATTCGTACATATTCCCGGGGCTGGCGCTCGGAATCCTGTCGTCACGGGCACGACATGTATCCGATGCGATGATCAAGGCATCGGCGTTTGCGGTTGCAGATATTTTACCGACGAGGACAAACAAGAATGCCCCACTCCTCCCGCCCCTATCCGAATTGCGGTCTGTCAGTCGAGTGGTCGCGCTTGCGGTGGGACGTCAGGCGGTCAAAGACGGCCTCGCACGGGTAGACGAGAACAGCCTGGAAAAAGAAATCGCGAAAAATGTCTGGGAGCCGGTATACGAGCCTTACGAATATGCTCCCCCTTGAGTTTGAGTGATTGTCGACGGAATTTCATCCCTCCTGCATGACCGACCGTGCTCTTGATGAGTGCGACGCACGGCCCGCGAACTCTTTACCGAGATGACAAACCGCTTCCACTGATGGTCCACGACTGAACGCGTCGTTCGTGATTGCAGATGTGCCCCCGAAATTAGTATTCTCGCGGCCTACCACCTTTCACTAGCTCAAGTCAAGAAGTCAGGAATAGGAAGCATTCCTGAGACTGCCATTTTTTGACAAATTTCGCCGGTTCTATCTTGACTATTGCAAATAATACGACTAGGTTTGTCGTAATTAAATCAAGACTAAAATTGTCGGATTACTTTTATGACGAGGTGCTCAAAACTTCTTTGCCTCCTTCTTCTCAACTCATCCCTTGTTGGAGCTCGCCAGAGCACGGAGCGGGCCGAGGATTCTCTTTCACGGTCGCAGACGATTCAGTCAACTGTCATCGGCGGATACGGCAATGCGTACTATCGGCGCGATTTTGACCAGGGGATATCGACCGCCGACCTGGAACGGGTCGTATTATTCGTCGGACACAATTTCGGAACCATCTCATTTTTCTCCGAGCTCGAGATGGAGGATGCAAAAGTAGAAGGTGATGGTGGAGGAGAAATCGCCTTCGAGCAGGCATATCTACGATTTAATCTGGACCACGGTCACTCTATCGTGGCCGGACTTTTTCTTCCGCGTATTGGAATTCTGAATGAGAACCATCTCCCCATCCAGTTCAACGGAAACGAGAGAACACAAGTGGAGACGAATATCATTCCCTCGACCTGGCGCGAGCTTGGCGTCGGATTCTACGGGAGCATGGAATCTGTCCCCGTAAATTACAGCGTCGGACTTGTCAACGGACTTAACAGCGGCGCGTTTGAGCACGGGAGCGGCATACGCGAGGGGCGGTTCGAGGGGCGGCTCGCGACCGCCAATAACCTCGCGGTGACTGGCGCGGTGCAGATGTTCATCGGCGGCATGCGGACCCAGATCAGCGGCTACTACGGCGGCACGGTCGGGCTGTCACCACGACAGGCAGATAGTCTCCAGCTCATCTCCGGAATGTTTGGATCACCGGTTGGCATCGGCGAGGCCGACCTCGTGTACGACGAAAACAAGTTTTCATTTCGCGCACTGGGGGTCATCGTGACAATCCCCGAAGCCTCCGACATCAACCGGGCCTACGCAAACAACACGCCCTCGGGTGAGTACGGCGCTTACGCGGAGATCGGCTACGACATCTTGAGCACAATCAGCCCGGGTGTAAGCGCACAGCTCGTCGTCTTCGCCCGCATCGAAGTGCTCGACATGAACTCCACCGTCCCGGCGAACGGCATCACCGATGGAACCCTCAAGCAACGACACATCATCGTGGGAATCAATTACCTTCCGGTCAACGATGTCGTGGTCAAGGCGGACGTTCGATTTTCGCATACCGGAAATCGGAATCCGGCATTGATTCTCAACCCCGATCCATCGGCTCCCCCCTACCAGCCAAACGATTCGTTCCTCAATCTTGGCATAGGTTTTGCCTTCTGACGATGGATCGACGGGATTTCATTCAACAATCGTGCGCGCTCTGCTTGACGGCCGGAACCGGATTTGTCGTTGGGGTGCTGTCGTCGTGCGCATCTGTACCGTGGTTTGCAACAAGAGTTGAACAGGGAACAATTCGCGTTCCGATTTCAGTGTTCAAAGAATCGGGCATCGTCGTTGTTCAGCCGGACAATCTTGAATACGATATCTGCCTGAGGAAGAGGACGGACGGAACATATCTGGCCCTTCTGCTTCGATGCACGCACGCAAATACGCCGGTATCTCCATCCCCGGAGGGATTCGCCTGTCCTCTGCACGGAAGCACTTTCGACGCCGAAGGAAGAGTCCAGCGCGGCCCGGCTTTCCGTCCGCTTGACCGATTTGCGACAAGCATCGAGGGAGATGTCATCATTATTCGAATCCAATCCACCTGACGCAAGAAGAGAGTCAGTCCATGAGAAACCGCATTGACCTGGTAATCATCGGGATCGCCGCTGCGCTGAACGGTTGTTCGAAACATTCCGTCTCCCCTTCTGAGTCCTCGGGTGCAACGGAGGTTCAGGTGCTGGCGGACTTCGCCCAAAACGTTGCGTTGGCCAACTACGAGGACTTGCTGACCAAGACGACCGTTCTCGCCCAGGCCTCCGGACAGCTTCGATTGTCGACGACAGATTCAAACCTCGCGATTGCGCAATCTGCCTGGCGGTCGGCGCGGACGGCGTGGGAGCAGGCGGAAGGTTTTCTGTTCGGCCCCATCGAAGACTACAATTACGACCCGACGGTGGATACGTGGCCGCTGAGCCGTACCGAGATGGATTCACTGCTTGCGAGCGGAAAAGCGCTCACGGTCTCCGACGTCGATGCCCTCCCGTATTCCCTCAAAGGATTCCATGCGATTGAATACATTCTTTTTGGCGCCGGCTCCGCCGCCTACCTCTCCGCGCGGGATCTCGATTACCTCGGGGCACTGACCCAGAGTCTCCAGAACACCGCCAATGCTCTCTTCAACAGCTGGGACCCCAATCAGGCGGGGAATTTTAGCGCTATTTTCGTCGGGGCGGGTCCAGGGAACGAACGCTATCCCACCCGAAGGGACGCATTCCTGGCGCTCGTGGAAGCAATGGTCGACATATGCGACGAAGTGGCGGATGAAAAAATGCAAGACCCGCTCATAAAACAGGACTCCACGCTCGACGAATCTCCCTTCGCCCACAATTCAACCACGGATTTTAGAAATAACATCACGGGAGTAGAGAATGCCTACCTGGGAAAATACTTTGTCGACGGCCATGGACTGAACGAGCTTGTAGCCGAGGGCAATCTCTCGCTTGACGAGGAGATTCAGTCTGAGCTGTCAACCGCGATTAACTCCTTCGACGCCATCGGCCCGAACTTTGAATCGGCGATCTACGTCCGCCAGGCACAGGTCCGGGCGACACAAGCGGCGATTCGGGCGCTCCGTGAAACTCTCGAATCGAAGCTCGTTTTATATCTCCAGACGACAATCACAGACTAGTTCCCGCGCCATGAAATTCCTTTTCCTGGCTGTTCCGCTCTTGCTTCTCCTCACCAGCTGCCGCGAACCGGAACCGTTTCCGGAGAATGAACGGGACGACCGGCTGTCCGGCGGAGTGAACACCGTCTTCGACGCGACGTCGAAGTCATTCAGTCATGAATTCCCCAACCTGCCGGCCTACGACCTTTCCATCCACGAATTGGGAGACAGGCAATTCAGCGCAACATTCGTCGCAGCTCCGGCTCCCGTCAACAGCGGTCTGGGGCCGATCTACAATAATGTCAGCTGCATCTCCTGTCATCATAACGACGGGATCGGAGTGCCAACTGCAGGCGAACAACAATCATCCCTGCTCCTTCGCGTCAGCGTCCCCGGTGTCGACTCGCACGGCGGCCCCTCACCCGTCCCCGGATTGGGAACGCAGCTCCAGGACAAAGCGATTTTCGGCTTCTCCCCGGAGGGAACCGTGACGATCAGCTATTCCTATCAATCCTCCTCCTTCCCCGACGGCGAGACATTCGAACTTCGCGTACCGACATACTCCATCAATGGCGCGACACTCCCCGCAGGTGTCATGATCTCGCCACGGCTCGCACCGCCCGTCATCGGGCTTGGTCTTCTTGAAGCCCTCCCCGCGCTTGAAATTCTATCTCACGAGGACGAGAATGATGTTGACGGCGACGGCATAAGTGGAAAGGCAAACGAGGTTTGGGATCCGACCACCAACTCCATGCAGCTTGGGCGGTTCGGGTGGAAGGCGAACACGGCATCACTTCTTGCGCAAGTGGCAACGGCGTTCCAGCAGGATATCGGAGTGACAAATCGGGTCCTGCCCGTGGAATCTTCCCGCGGCCAGCAGCAAGACGACCGCCGATCCGACGATCCCGAATTGCCCGACAGCATCCTTCAGGCCGTCAAGTTCTACGTTCAATCCCTCTCCGTTCCTGCCCGGAGGAATGTAACCGACCCCGGCGTGGTGCGGGGTGAACAACTTTTTACGGAAGCAAAATGTTCCCGCTGTCACCTGGAGACGATGACAACCGGTGTCAATGTGGCCTTTCCGGCGGCATCAAACCAGGTGATCCATCCGTATACCGACCTGCTCCTGCACGACATGGGACCGGGATTGGCCGACGGCCGCCCCGATTTCAAAGCAGACGGGCAGGAGTGGCGAACGGCTCCGCTGTGGGGAGTGGGCCTCTTCTCAACCGTGAATTATCCCCCCTATTATCTCCACGACGGGCGCGCGCGATCGCTCGTAGAAGCGATCATGTGGCACGGTGGGGAGGCTGACTCTTCGAAGGATTTTTTTCGATTGCTCAAGAGCAGCGACCGTCAGGCCCTGATCGAATTCTTGAACTCTCTTTGAGAGGCGGCTCGTGATCATAGAATAGGAAAACGACAGGGGAACAGAAATCCGCCGGCGTCAGGGGATCGACGATAACGCTCGGAAAAGCTGGCAAGTCTCACTGACCACCGGCTCGATCAGCCCGAAGCGGAGGGAGCCGATGAGGCGAGAAAGAATTCCGAAGGGTGAGTGGGAATGGATGATGATGGCAGCGTCAAGGCGCTGTGGTGTCGCACATCATTTCCCGGATCGCGCCGGCAATTGCGTGCATACGGCTAATGCGTAATGACATACAGGTACGCGGCAACAACCGGACCGCGCGGCCCCCGCCCCCCGGGACCTTTTGGGGCATCCGCCGGCGGCGCCCCATAGACGGGCTGGAACAGATACGCGACATGCTTCACGGTATCGACCGAGATCGTTTTTGCCCCGGCCGCCGTCGTCACCGTCGCGACGATACTATACTTGTCGGGCGAATCTTCATGGACGATTGTCACACTGCTGTCCCGCCCCGCCGGAATGTAGATCAATTTTTCCACGGGATCCCAGCCAAGCGCATCGACCCCGTTGCCGTTCGCGATTGTGGCAACGATCTTTCCAGTTTCAGCGTCCAGGACCGCCGATGTCTTGCTGCATCCTGAGAAAATTCTGTTCGTCTCACGGTCATACGCAATTCCTGTCGGCCCTTCGCATGGGTCAAGCGGCCAGGAGGAGACCGCCGTCATCGTCCTTGCGTCAACCACCTGAATCGTATTCTTTCTCTCGTTGTTCACGAAAATCCTCCCCTTGCCGTCGCTTGCCGCTCCCTCGGGCGAATCATCCTCCAGCGTCGCCTGTCCGGTAATGGTCCCTGCGCTCGGATCGATGGCTGTGGCAGTCCCCGGCTTGCTGTGGTTTGTCAAAATAATCCTGTCTGTAAAATCGTCGTACATGATTCCGTCCTGACCCCCCGCCGGAATTTTGATCTTCTTGATCACGGCAAGTGTTCTGAGGTCGAACATCGATACAGTTGAATCTCCGCGATTGGTGATGAATCCATGATTGCTCCTTGGAGCAAGCGCGATCCCGTGCGTGTTCGGCGTGTCGAGAATGTCGCCGATCACTTTTCCCTCATTCCCGTCAAGGACCATCACGTGCGTGCCTCGCGAAACAAACACCCGGCCTGTTCCGGGTTCCGCCGTGAGGTAATCCGTTCCCCCCTCTCCACCGATGCTGAACCTGTGAACTTTGAACGTTTGCCCCTTCAACGGCAGGAAAACTGCGACCGTCAAGAAAAACACGGACAGCAATGCCAGTGACTTCTTCATGGGGTTCTCCTTGGTTGGATCCTGGGGGACGGTCTGGTCAATAGCCGGCGGGGATCGCTCCTCGGTCTGCGGGCGTCTGAATTTCGACCTCAATTAGCATATTTTCGGCTCCAATGTCAACGGACGATTCTCCCCTCTGTTCAACTTCAAAGGAATTCGGAGGACATAACTCCCTCGTCCAGATTCCTACGGTCGGGAAAAAAGTAAGCCCCTTGACCAAGTCTCGTTTCCGTCGTGCCGGAAGATCTCATCCTCCCGAAGCGGCTTGTGGTTGTCCGCTCTGTGATTTACATTGCTGTTCGTTCTTGATTAACCGCTCAATCGCCTTACCCCGAATCTATTGGAAAACTCGATGCGTCAGCGGACACACGTTTTTTTCATTCTTCTCCTTTCTGTCTCCGGTGTTCTTACACCAAACCTTCCCGCCCAGGCAAATCATCCCTCCGGTCAGCTCACCGGCAATCAAAAGCTGGCCCAT
>DATJYV010000071.1:0-2876 GCA_035499415.1 Bacteroidota bacterium | reverse complement strand
CGTCACAAAATGGGAGTGGCCCACGTCCGGCGGTCAATCCTACGTGTACACCGGCTCGGATCGTACGGGAAACATCGCGACGTTCAGCAGTCTCGGTCCGACGTCAGACGGCCGGCAGAAGCCGGACATTGCAGCGCCCGGACAAGGAATTGGTGCTGCGCTCTCAACAGCAATGGATACCGTGGGGGAATCATCGATCATTCTTCCCGGGAGAAAACACTGGATCAACCAGGGCACCAGCATGGCGACGCCGCACGCGACGGGATCGGTTGCGCTTCTCTTCGCCGTCGATCCGGCGCTTGCCTCGACGTCGGTCAAATCCCTGCTCACATCGACCGCCCGGACGGATGCATTCACCGGAGCCGCGCCCGGCTACACGTGGGGATACGGAAAGCTCGACATCCTGAATGCGATGGTGATGCAACTGAACCCGGCCGCGTCTGCGACGCGCACCACGCTCGCCTACGACATCGTCAGCAACAATAATGTCGTGACGTTGACCGGGAGCAAGAAATACGCGGTTCGAGTCACACCGACGATTGCGGGGCAGGTGACGGCGATCTGGATCGACCTGACGACCCCGGCCAATAATCCAGTTGTCGGAAGCGGTGCGGTGAGTTGCGAAGTCTGGACAAGCGCTTCCGGGCTCCCGGGATCACGCATCGGCTCCGCGGTGCTGCAGCCCCTTTCTCAGTTCCGCGCGTCCACAAACAACTACGTGAACATGACGGGCGCGGCCGCGGACATTGAATCCTCGACCGATTATTTCGTCGTCCTGTCGATGCAGAATTCGTCCGACGCGCTCATCATCAGGACTGACGACGGATCATCACCCGCGGGCCGGTCTTACGTATACACGGGGTCGCAATGGGTAAGCTTCAGCAGCGGATCTTCCGGCTTCTCGAGCCCGACGACCACCTCGAATCTCCGGGTCCGCGCGGAGATGACGTCGATTTCGGGAGGGCCGTTGCCCGTCGAGCTGACAGCACTATCGACCATGCAATCCGGGAACAATGTCGTGCTCAACTGGACGACGTCAACGGAGAGCGATGTCGAGGGATTTGAAGTAGACCGGGCGGCTCTTTCGGCCGACTCACGGGAGCGAACCTGGCGGGGGGTTGGCTTCGTCCAGGGATCGGGGACGAGTTCTTCCCCTCGTGAATATTCGTATTCGGATCCGGCGCCTCCTGCGGGACGATACGCCTACCGGTTAAAGCTAATCGACCGCAACGGTTCGTTCACGTACTCGCCGGAAGTCGATGTCGTCATCGGAATCGCTCCGAGAATATTCTCGCTCTCGCAGAACTATCCCAATCCATTCAATCCGACGACCACTCTTCAGTTCACAATTCCGGTGGACGGAAGAGCGACGTTACGGGTCTACGATGTGTTGGGCCGTGAGATTGCAACGCTGGTTGACGGTGCGTTGCAGGCAGGAGTCTATCAACAGGCGACGTTCGATGCCTCAAGGATGGCGTCGGGAATCTATTTCGCCCGACTCGAATTTGGCGGTCGACATTTGATGAAGAAGATGATTTTAATCAAGTAAGAAAAAGTGATCAGCATTCAGCGGTCATTGAAAAGAGAGACCCGTCAATGCGAGGTCGAGCCATTTCTGGGCGGGACGGACTTGTCCCTGCCTGCGTGTCCGCCTGCGCGACTCTCGAAGGGCACTTCAGCGGACAGGCGACATGCCCAGCTTGTGGCGGAAGCATTCTGATGTCCTGAGACGCCAGCGCGATCCCATTGCCGACTCGAATACTACCGGGATCCATTCGATTCCCGCTTCGTAGATTTCCGTCAAAGTTCCCTGTCGTCCCAACCTCCTGGGGAATCTGGACATAGTTTCTTAGATTGCCATTGGCCGCTATTTGTTGATGCGATCAATATCGTCAGCTCCAATTTTCCAGATCACCCCGAGGTTCCACGTTTGAATCCATTTGTCAGAAAAAAATATTTGAGAGAATTCGTCGAGAAGTTTGGCAACGTCAGGAGTGTTTTGGTCGTTCTTCTCGCGGCTCAATTGGGGTTCCTCATACTTTATAAGAGTTTCTTTGAGGAGGCGCTCAAACGAGCAGCCTTCGCGAGCAGCGACCCTCTCAGCGTACCTTATTACGGAGCGATCCTGGGCAATCTCGACATCGCTGCCGGTTTGTTCTCAGCCCTCCTTCTTCTCATAATCTTCTACTACAATTATCTTAGGAAATTCATCAATTTCTGCTCACAGAGGGAGAGATTCACTCTTCTTGCCTGCATCGCACTGCTCGTCGTCATTCAGTCAGGTATCATCGTCAGTGTGAAGACGTTGCCGTTCGACGACAGCTTAGAGTATGTTGGATTAGCCCAACGATTGTATTCCCCGCGGGCGTATGTGAACGAAGCAGGAATGCCGACTGCATTCTGGCCGGTAGGATATCCCGCGCTCCTTTCCCTGCTGCAATTGCTCTTCGGTACCATGGTCGTACCCGCACGCCTCTTTAACATCGGGGTCTCCGTCTGCTTTGTCCTCGTTCTGCACGCCGTCTTCAGACGATGGTTCGACGCGCGTGAGCGGGCCATCTTCATTTTCATCATTTGCTTTTCCCCCAATCTCATATTCTCCACGAATATTCTTCTGACCGACTTTCCGTTCTCGCTGATCCTCTGGACTTCGGTGTATCTCTATCTCCGGAGGGCGGAGAATATCGGAACATGGCTTGCGATCGGCGTCTTGTCGGGAATTGCATCGTACCTTCGCCCATTCGGGCTTCTCATGCCGGCCGTGTTCGGCCTCGCGGCGTGGTGGGATGGCCGGATGGCAGATGCAGGCTGGAAAATGTTCGGCGGGTTATGCCTCTTCGCTCTTTCGCTCGCACCGTGGGTGATTCGGAATGAAA
>DATJYV010000070.1:0-6722 GCA_035499415.1 Bacteroidota bacterium | reverse complement strand
GGGCGGTTTGGCCCCGTGGTTGCGGAGGTGGCGGAAGAATCCGGAATCGTGGTGACGGAGGAGTAGGTGGAAACTGTCCTGACGTTGGCAAACGCCTACTTTGTGTTCGTGATCGTCTACTTCATCCTTTTGAATGTCTCCCACACCATCCTTCTGGCCCTTTCATTCCGGGAGATCATGTACTACATGCGGCATAACTCGTTTGAGTCGCTCCGCGGACTCGTACAATCGGAGCTTGCTCCCCCGGTATCGATCCTTGCCCCTGCATTCAACGAGGAACAGACAGTCGTGGAGAGTGTGCGCAGTCTTCTGAAACTGAGTTATGGGACATACGAGGTGGTCGTTATCAACGACGGTTCAAGCGACCGAACCCTCGGACGCCTCACAAAGGAATTCGATCTCTTCGTCTCGAAACGCCGCTATCAGTCCCTGCTTCCGTCACAGTCCGTGCGCGGGATCTATCGGTCGCGACGGCCGGAGTATAGGCACCTCGTTGTCGTCGACAAGGAGAACGGTGGAAAGGCCGACGCGCTGAATGCCGGGATCAATGTCGCCCGGTATGAGTACTTTTGTGCCATCGACGCAGATTCGATACTCGAGGAAGAAGCTTTGCAGAAGGTTGTCAAGCCTTTTCTCGAGGATGAACGGGTGATCGCCGCCGGAGGCATCGTTCGAATCGCGAACGGGTGCGAAATTCGGAACGGCCGGGTGGTCAGGATCGGGCTCTCGGACAAACTCCTCCCAATATTCCAGGTTGTCGAGTACTTCCGTGCGTTTCTTTCGGGGAGAATGGGCTGGCAGGCGCTGAACGGTCTTCTGATTATTTCCGGAGCATTCGGAATGTTCCGGCGCTCAGCGGTGATCGAAGCAGGAGGATACGATGTGACCACGGTCGGCGAGGACATGGAGCTCGTCACGCGGTTGCATCGCATCAAGCTGGAAAAGAGGGAACCGTACCGCATAGTCTTTGTCCCCGACCCTGTCTGCTGGACCGAAGCGCCGGAGACGTTCAAGGTTCTCTCCCGGCAGCGGAATCGCTGGCACCGGGGATTGCTCGACGTGATCCTGCGGCATCGGACGATGTTGTTCAATAAGCAGTACGGCGTCATTGGGAACGCGGCAATGCCCTATTTTCTTTTCGTCGAACTCCTGGGACCTGTGTTCGAATTCATCGGATATGTACTGATGCTGGCGATGCTGGCGCTGGGAATTCTCAACGTGACCCTGACCATCCTCTTTTTTATCGTGGCGTTATTCTACGGTGTGATCTTCTCGGTCGGTGCGGTCCTTCTGGAAGAGATCTCGTTCCGCCGATATCCGAACCCCAGACACCTGGCGCTTTTGCTCTCCATCGGAGTTCTGGAGAACTTTGGCTACCGACAGCTGACTGCCTGGTGGAGGGTCAAGGCGTTCTTTGACTACGCGACAGGGGAGCGCCGCTGGGGAGTCATGACTCGATCGGGATTTCAGAAGGGGAGTATGAGGTAGCGGAGGAGCCTGCGGAGCGGCCTGCCGGATGAAGTCCCCGCGTTCCTGGGGGCCGGAAAGTTTCAACGAGAAGCCCAACAAAGATCTTGGCTTGCCAGACGAAGTCCCGACGCTCTTAGTCGGGACGCAGTCTGGCGGAAGGGGTGGGATTCGAACCCACGGTACCCTTGCGGGCACTCCGGTTTTCGAGACCGGTCGATTCAACCACTCTCGCACCCTTCCATGGTTGATTTCAGAAAACTGTCGAGCCACTTTCGGCCAGCGCCGCTCTTCAAGAACAATTCCCGACGCCGGGCCGTGCTTCGGTCTGGATATTCCTCCTGATAAATGATCGTCCAAGGCACTCCCCCCTTGGTGAACTTTGACCTGCCCGCATTATGGTCGCGAAACCTTGCGGGCAAATCATCAGCAGAACCGATGTACCGTTTCTTAAGCCGTTCGCTCCAAAGAACGTAGACGCTGCATTTTGAACCTGTCATCTATCTTCCCCCAAAAAACTGGACTCCGGTCGATTCTGCGCCGGAGGCGCATGAGCCTTCGGCTCAAACCACTCTCGCACCCTTCCATGGTTGAACTTTCTTGCCGGGAATTTCTCCTCAAAGACTTCCATCCGAACCAACAAATGCGCTCTGTTCTTTTGGATGGAGCTCGTCTGCCGAAGAAATTGTCGTCCCGGCTTATCTGACGGAACGAATATAACGAAATCAGAACCGATTTCAAAGAATTGGCGGAACTGTTGGCTCCAGACTGCGTGTTGTAGACAGTAAGCATCAAGGGTTCCCGCACGCGTGTGCCGTCTCCATGGAGGAGGTCGGACTCTCGTTGACTCTCCAATGATTTATTAATACATTTTCATTGTGAATACGATTCGCACGCAGGAAAAATCCGGAACGAAAAGAAGCAAGCAGCGCGACAAGGTCTACCAGGCGCTGAAGAGAACGCGCTCTCATCCGACGGCAGAGTGGATCCATGAGCAGGTTCGCGGAGAACTTCCGCATGTCTCGTTGGGGACGGTCTACCGGAACCTCCATGTCCTGAAGGATCAGGGAAAAATTCGCGAACTCGACTTTGGCGAGGGTTCGCGGCGATACGACGCGTTTCTCGAAGAGCATTATCACTTTGTCTGCGAGCGCTGCGGCAAGGTGAGCGACCTGACGGTCGCAACTCAGACCGATCTCAATGACCGGGTGAAGTCCTCCGTCGACGGAGTTGTGAGGTCTCATCGACTCGACTTTTTCGGCATCTGCTCCAACTGCCTTTCCGACGAGTAATCACCCGATTTCTCTGGAGGATTTATGACCGACGGCCAGCCAACGAGGAGGTCGTTTCTCCGTGCCTCCGCACTCACCGCACTGGGAGCGGGCGTTCTGCGTCCCGACATGCTCCAGGGCGGACAAGACGTACCCCAAATCTATTCTCCCATCCCCCTCAAACCCTCCGTGCTCGCCATGACGGGTATCTCCGAACGCACGATGAGGGAACATTTCAAACTCTACACCGGGTATGTCAGCAAGGCCAACGAGATCCTTGGAGCGCTCCAGGGGGTTGACTTTTCCAAGGCGAACCAGACGTTTAGCGAGTTGCGGGAATTGAAGGTGGAATTCTCCTTCGCCCTGGGAGGTGTGAAGAACCACGAAATCTACTTCGACATTTTGGGAGGCAAGGGGGGCCAGCCAACCGGGCCCCTGCTGACCCAGATTCAAAAAGACTTCGGCTCATACGAGAAGTGGGAGAAGGATTTCACATCGTCCGGCCTCGCCGCGAGGGGTTGGGTCTGGCTGGCGTATGACCAGGATCGAAAGATGCTCTTTAACTTTCTTGGAGATTCACAGAATACATTTCCGGTCTGGAACGCTGCTCCCATCGCCGCATTGGATACGTATGAACACGCGTATTATCTCGATTATGCGACCGACCGGAAAAGCTACATCGGTGCCTTCATGCAGAACCTCGACTGGCCGACGGTGGAGTCGCGTTTTGCGCGTGCCGCGAAATCATAAACTCAAACCATTCAGCAGGAAATATCCATGATACCAAAGCTTGGTGATGTCGCTCCCGACTTCACGCTGCCGGACGTCGATAAGAATCTCCGCTCTCTCAAAGAATTCCGCGGAAAGAAAACCGTGCTCGCTTTTTTTCCCGGTGCTTTTACGGGCGTCTGCACGAAAGAGATGTGCACATTCCAGGAATCACTTTCGAAATTGAACGGAATGAATGCACAGGTCGTGGCCGTCAGCGTCGATTCCCCCTTTTCAAACAAGGAGTTTGCGACAAAGAACAAACTCCAGTTCCCGGTCCTGTCGGATTACAAAGAAGAAGTCATCAAGAAGTACGACCTCGTCCACGTCGGTCTTGGCGGCCTGGAGGGATACACATCCGCCCGTCGCTCGGTCTTTGTGCTGGACAAGGCGGGGGTCATTCGCTTCGAATGGCTCAGCGAGGCCCCGGGAAACGAACCCAACTATGATGAGGTCTCCAAGGCAGTTGCATCGCTCGGCTCGTGAGATCTTCTGAGAGATTATCCCACCGAAGGAAGGATTTCCGCATTCTCGCTTGACTCCGCTGGGGGGAAAAGCCGCAAGTTCTGTCTTGAGCCGCTACGGCACAGGGGACGCCGCGGAACGGCCGGATGGATGAACAGAGCGCCATGGTAAAGGTCGGAGATTCAGCTCCCGATTTCTCGCTGCCCCAAACAGACGGTTCGACGGTCCATCTTAAGGACCTTCGAGGCCGGAATGTTGTTCTCTATTTTTACCCCGAGGACGACACCCCCGGCTGCACGAAGGAGGCATGTGCGTTCCAGGAGAACCTGGGGTCCCTCAAGCGCAAAGGCGCCGTCGTCCTCGGCGTGAGCGCAAACTCGCTCGACTCGCACACGAAGTTCGCACAGAAATTCGGACTCTCGTTCCCGCTCCTCAGCGACCCCCTCAAGAAGGTCATCCGACGCTATGGAGTGTGGGGACGGAAACAGATGTTCGGCAGAACCTACATGGGGATTCGCCGGACGACATTTCTCATCGACGAACGGGGCGTGGTGAAAAATGTCTTTGAGAACGTCCGGGTGGACGGACACGCGGCAGAGGTCCTGGAGGCGGTGAGCGAAAAATGATGTACGTGACGAGACGGGAGACATTCAGCGCGGCGCACCGGTTGTACAATCCTTCGCTGTCGATCGCGGAGAACGAGAGGGTGTTCGACAAGTGTGCGAACCCCGGCGGCCACGGCCACAACTACATCCTCGAAGTCACGGTAGCCGGTGAAACGGATCCCGTGACCGGGTACCTGGTCGACCTGAAGAAGCTGAAGGAATTGATCCGGAAGGAGGTCATCGAGAAGGTGGACCACAAAAACCTGAACAGCGATGTCGATTTTTTGGTTGGAATCAATCCGACGGCGGAGAATCTTGCCAAAGCATTTTGGACGATCCTTTCGCAAAAGATGAACGGAGGGACCTTGTTTTCAATACGTCTGCGGGAAACCGAGAACAACGTCGTCGAATACCGGGGAGCGTGAGGATGGAGAAAAACAGAAAACAAGTCGAGGCGTTGGTCAAGGAGTTCCTTGGATTGATCGGGGAGAAACCGGAAAGGGAAGGACTCCGGGAAACGCCGTCGCGGGTTGCGCGGGCGTACGAATTCTTCACGAAGGGATATGGGGAAAAGATTGAGGATGTCATTAACGGCGCGATCTTCAGGGAAAAATACAGTGAGATGGTGATTGTGAAAGATATAGATTTTTTCAGCCTGTGCGAGCACCATCTTGTCCCATTTTACGGCGTGTGCCATGTTGCTTACATTCCAAACGGGAGGATCCTGGGGCTCAGCAAGATTCCGAGACTGGTTGAGATGTATTCCAGGAGACTGCAGGTTCAGGAACGGTTGACACAGCAAATCGCCGACACGCTGAATGATTACCTGAAGCCGCAGGGGGTTGCCATCGTCGTCGAGGCGCGGCATCTTTGCATGATGATGCGGGGTGTACAGAAGGTGAATTCCGTCGCGACGACGAGCGCGATGCTGGGGACGTTTCGGAAGGATGTGAAGACGAGGAATGAGTTTCTCACGCTCGTCGGCAGGCAATCGTAAACTCCGGCGTCGAGCGCCCCGGAGCCGGGTCGTCTGGATAACGGGATCGGGCGCGGGCATCGGGAAGGCACTTGCAGAAGTCTTCGCGGAAAATGGCGATTCAGTCGTCGCAACCGGAAGAAACCTGAACGGGCTCCGGGAACTCCGTTCGCAGCTGTCGCGCATGGGGCTGGGGTGTGACATCGCGACGTGCAATGTCTTGGACGCCAAATCGATCGACAGGACCGCGGGATGGATCCTGCGACGGTATGGCCGGGTCGACCTCCTCATCAACAATGCCGGTGTCTCCTCGTTCGCCACATTCCTGAAAACGCCCACGAGCGCATTCGACAACATCATCGGCACAAACCTTCGCGGATATTTTCTCGCGGCCCGGGCCGTGCTTCCCGCGATGCTCAGACGTCGGGAGGGGATGATCGTAAGCATCATCTCCTATGCCGCGAAAACAACGTACGCGGGGTCGGCGGCGTATTCGGCATCCAAGGCGGGGGCGGATGCGATGATGAACGTCCTCCGGACGGAAGTGCGGGGAAAGGGAATCAGGGTCATGAACATCTATCCGGGGGCCGTTGATACCGCGATGTGGCCGCGCAGGACGCGGACGAGTCAACGGAAGAGGATGCTGAACGCGGCGGAAGTGGCGGATATGATTTGCCTGGCAACCAATATGAGACGTGACGCCGTGGTGGAAGAGCTGGTCATCAGGCCCCAGAGTGGGGACATGATGATATGAAGCTCCAGGGGCGGGTCGCAATCGTCACGGGGGCGGGACGGGGCATCGGCCGGTCGATCGCACGTACTCTCGCAGCGGAGGGGTCGTCGGTCGCGCTCGCCGCAAGAACCGAACGCGAGATCCTCGAGGTTCGGACGGAGATAGAAGCCGCCGGTGGAACGGCTCTGTGCGTACGAACGGATGTTTCGCGCGAAGACGACGTGGCACATCTGTTCGACGAAGTGCTGAAACGGTTCGGCCGCCTCGACATTCTCGTCAACAACGCGGGGATCGGCTTCTTCGCGCCGCTGCGGGAGCTGACGCTCGAACAGTTTGAGCGCATGTGGCGCGTAAATGTTGTCGGGACTTTTCTTTGTTCGCAGCGGGGGGCTCGCATGATGGAGGAACGCGGCGAGGGGACCATCGTCAATATTTCT
>DATJYV010000069.1:0-28869 GCA_035499415.1 Bacteroidota bacterium | reverse complement strand
CTACGACCCGATGAACTCTTTGCATCGATTCCTGGCGTCCGTCGAGTTCTTCGGCATCTGGCAGTGGGCGGTTGCCGGCATCGGACTCTCGAAGACGAGCGGCAAATCGGCGGGGATGGGCATCGCAACAGGACTTGGCGTCTACGTCCTGATTATTGTCATCCGTTACGCGTGGGGAGCGGCGTTCAGTTGATGCGGAGCCGGGTGTGAATCGATGTGACGAACAGTACGGCGCGCAGCATGAAACAGGTAAAATGTGGACATGGTTGTGAGGTCTTCCGCGGGACGTTTGCGTGCGCGCCGTTGTTCCTGGCCGGACCGGGTTCTCCGGCCGGCGGAGGCATTGCGTGTGCCTTGTTCCATCAAAATATTTTGATAAAGTGGACGACGTTCTGAAATCGATGAGAGCGGTCTCCGATGAGCTTCGAGTCCGCATTCTCCTGCTTCTCACCGACCGGGAAGCATGCGTCTGCGAACTGATGGCTGTTTTCGGTCTGGCGCAATCCCGGCTCTCGCACCATCTCCGAACACTTCACGCTGCGGGTTTTCTGAAGGACGAGAAGCGCGGCAGGTGGAATTATTATCGCGTCCACCCGGCGAGTCTCGACGGCGTCAACCGCAGTTTGGTTCAATCACTGCGCGGATGGTTCGCTTCTTCCGCACTCGTCGAGCGCGACCGGACGGCGCTCAAACGGGCAAAACAACGGCTTCACTGTTGATTTTTTTTGCCCATTTGCATCAAAATAATTTGATATATTCCAATAAACAAACGGAGGGATGATGAAACGACCAGCGGTTCTGTTTGTCTGCGTCCACAATAGCGCCCGGAGCCAGATGGCTGAGGCGTTTCTGAAGAAGCATGCAGGCGGCTTTTTTGAGGTTGCAAGCGCCGGCATCGAGCCGGGAGTATTGAACCCCGTCGTCGTCGATGCGCTGAAGGAGATCGGAATCGATATCTCCATGAATCGCACGAAAGATGCGTTTGAATTTCTCAAACAGGGAAAAACATTCCAGTACGTGATCACGGTGTGCGACGAAGCGAACGGCGAGCGCTGTCCGATTTTCCCCGGCGTTTCCCAACGGCTCCACTGGACGTTTGACGACCCCTCTGCGATCAAAGGATCCTACGAAGCGAAGCTCGCCGCCACGCGTGTCATTCGGGACGCGATCAAATCGCGAATTCTCGAATTCATTCAACACGAGGTCCCTTCGGGCGCCGGGGTTGAGACAGCCACCTAGCCCCATCAAACGCCTGGAAGAAGCTTCCGGCATCGCGAAGCGGTTGCTGTGCGAGGTCATCGGAACGTTTGCCCTGGTTTTTTGCGGGACGGGAGCCATCGTCATCGACACCGCGACGTCGGGCGCTGTGGGACACCTTGGCGTCGCGCTGAGTTTCGGCCTCACCATTCTCGCCATGGTCGTGTCGTTTGGAGATCTTTCAGGGTCGCACATCAATCCGGCGGTCACGCTTGCTTTCTGGGCGACGGGCAGGTTTCCGAGGAACGAGGTTGTTTGGTACATTGCCGCCCAGCTTTCGGGGGCGTTCATCGCAACGACACTTCTTCGACTTCTTTTCCCGGCAGATGTACACCTCGGGTCGACGGTGCCTGCGGGCTCTGACGCACAAGCGTTCGTCCTGGAGACGATCCTGACGTTTCTCCTGATGACCGTCGTGTTGCATGTTTCAACAGACTCGCGAGAAAAGGGATTGCTCGCGGGTATGGCAATCGGCGCCACAGTGCTCGTCGAAGCGGCCGCGGCAGGTCCCGTGACCGGCGCATCGATGAACCCCGCCCGTTCGATAGCCCCGGCAGTCGTATCCGGGAACCTCACACACCTTTGGATCTACATCGCCGGCCCATCCGCAGGTGCGCTCCTCGCTGTCATTCCATGGAGGGTGGTCCGCGGCGGATCCGCGGGAGCAGACGCCGGGGCAAACCGTTGAATCGCCGGTGGGGGTTTAGTGCTTGGGTTTGAGGATGAGCGGATGGTGACGACGGCAGTCCGCCGTCGTACAGAAAAAAGAATTACTTCTTGGTAGGCAGGAGAAAGCGGATCGTCGTCCCCTTCCCCATCTCGCTGTCGATCTCGATCTTGCCCGCGTGGTCGTCGATCACCTTCTTGACGATCGCCATGCCGAGTCCGGTCCCGTGTTTCTTTCCGTACGTCATGAACGGCTCGAAAATCTTCTTCTTCACTTCTTCGGGCATTCCCGTACCCGTATCGGTAAACTCCACCTTGACGTATCCGTCCGACTCCGAGGTGCCGACGGTCAGCTGGCCTCCGTTGGGCATGGCATCACGCGCATTGCTCGCGATATTGTAAAAGACCCGGACCATCTTGTCCTGGTCGAGTTTCACGATCCCTCGGTACTTCGCGTCGCGCACGAGCTTGATGTTGTTCTTCGTCAGGTCGCTCTCGATAAAATCGAGCACGCCGTTCATCACGTCACCGAACTCAAGCTCCTGGAAATTCGTTGCGCTGACACCGCGCGTGAAATCCAGGATCTCCTGGGTCATGTTCACAAACCGGTCGACCTGACGGATCATTTCGTCGGCGAGCTTCCCCGCCTCTTCGTTCCCGGATTTCTTTTTCATGACCTGCGCGTAGACCCGGAGCGTCCCCATCGGGTTCTTGATATCGTGGATGATCACGCTCGCCATCCTGCCCACGGCGGAGAGACGCTCATTCTGCACCATCTCCTGCGCCAGGCGTGCATTCTCAATCGCGACCGACGCGTGCGCCGAGAGCGCGTCGATGAACTGCTCGTCATCCGCGCCGAATGCCCCCTGCTTCTTGTTCAGGAGCTGAAAAACGCCGATCGTCTTTCCGTCCTTGTTCCGCATGGGCATGCAGAGCATGTTGCGCGTCCTGTAACCGGTACGCTTGTCAATATCCGGATTGAAGCGCGAGTCGCTGTACGCATCGGGAATGTTGATCGTTTCCGCCGTCTGTGCGACGAATCCCGCGATGCCTTTCCCGATGGGAAGGCGAATCTCGACCATGTTACTCCCCTGGAGCACTTTTGACCAGAGCTCCTGCTTGATCGCGTCGACAAGGTAAAGCGTGCCGCGGTCCGCTTCGATGCTCTTCGTCGCCGCGTCGAGGATGAGCCCCAGGAGTTTGTCAAGGTCGAGAGTCGAGTTGATGATCTTGCTCGCGTCGATCAGCCGCTCGAGCTTCGTCATCCCCTCCATCATTCCGTTCTTCTGCTCTTCCAGCCGCTCGACGATGTTATCGTTCGCCTTCCGAAGCCGGCCGCCGAGCTCCCGCAGGAGGTTCATCGATACGGTATCGTTCGTCTTCAGGACATCTTCGAACTTCTTCTTCGTGAACGAATAGACGACCGAGTCCTCGGCGCACGTCGCGCGCGCGGATCGTTTCCGCCCGTCGAGGATGGCAAGCTCGCCGACGACGTCTCCGCGCCCGAGCATGTTGAGGGTTGTCTCTTCTCCGTAATTGGTGAAGCGCGAAATGCGGACCTGCCCCTTGCTGATCAGATACACTTTTGTCGCGGGCGTGTCGAGGTCGACCAGAACTGTTCCCGCGGGAACGGACTCCTCCTTCAGATCCTTCGCAAGCTTGAGCAAATCCTTGCGGGGAAGATCGCGGAAGATCGGGCTCAGCTTGAGACTGTCTGCACGTTCTTCAACCGTGGGCATTACAGCGTCTCCGTGGGGGGGGAAGGCAAAATACAGGCAAGGAATGATACTAAGATTCGAATACTTAGTCAAGGAACGCGGGGAGGATTGGCCGGGCCAGGAGGGCAATGTCCTGCGTCACATCGGGATTTATCGAATCTGGGAAGTGGATGAAGAATTTGCGCAGCGGAAGAAGATACGCCGGCGTGTTGTCAGGCCGGATGGAGAAGCAACGTTCGCATCTCGCGTGCCGCGCGAGACCTGTGGCTGATCTGATTTTTCTCCTCCGCCGTCAATTCCGCGTACGTTCGCTCGATGCCGTCCGGCACGAAGATGGGGTCGTAACCAAAGCCGTTTGAGCCGCGAGGCGCTTCCGCCAGAACTCCGGGACAGATTCCTTCCGTTATCTCCTCGAACCCGTCTCCGACGAGTGCGAGTACCGCCCGAAATTGCGCGTGCCTCCTGCGAGGAGCCACGCCGCGCATTGCCCGGAGAAGTTTTTCGTTGTTCTCCTCGTCGGTCGCACGCTCCCCTGCGTATCGCGCAGATCGGACGCCGGGTCGGCCGTTGAGAAAGAAGACTTCAAGCCCGGAGTCGTCTGCAAGTGCGATGCTTCGCGTTCTGCGGTACACTTCGCGCGCTTTCAGAAGAGCATTTTCCCGGAATGTCGACCCGTCTTCCTTCAGCGCGACCGTGTCGCCGAGCGCGTCAAGCGTTGTGAATGTGCTGCCGGATCCCGCAAGAAGAGTCTGGAGCTCCAGAATCTTGTGTTTGTTGCGGGTGGCGAGCACGATGGGAGATGGGAAGGGGGACAAGGCGGAAGAGGGTTAGGAGTTTTCAGTGTCGAGTTTCGAGAAAGATGGATTCCTTCGATTTTTAGATGTTTGCCCGTTCGACGGCTGTTGGCTGAGTCTTCCGTTCGCGACCTCGGGAACCCTGATTCACGGAACTTACAACTCGAAACTCGCAACTGGCCACTCGCAACTCAACCCAACAGAACTTCCATCGCCTTCTCAATTCTGTCCACCCCAATCACTTCGATCATTCCATTCCCCTTCGCTCCCTTGACGTTGTTCTCCGGCACGACGATCCGTTTGAATCCGAGTTTCATCGCTTCCTGCACGCGCCGCTCGATCCGTCCGATCGTCCGTATTTCCCCTCCCAATCCAATTTCTCCCACCGCAACCGCCAGAGGGTCGACCGGCGTATCGCGGAGACTGGATGTAATCGATGTCGCAATCCCGAGGTCCACGGCGGGCTCATCGATCTTTATCCCTCCGGCAATATTCACAAACACATCCTGTTGTCCCAGATTGAGACCCACCCGCTTCTCGAGCACGGCGAGAAGAAGCGACAGGCGTCGCAGGTCAAACCCGGTTGCATTTCTTTGGGGGACGCCGTAGGTCGTGGAAGTGACCAGGGCCTGGACTTCGACAAGAATGGGACGGGATCCTTCGATGCTCGCCACGACCGTCGAGCCGGATGCTCCGGAGCGTCGTTCCGAAAGAAATATCTCCGAAGGATTCTGTACTTCACGCAGACCCGTGTCGTGCATCTCGAAGATTCCGATCTCGTTCGTCGAACCGAATCGATTCTTCAACGCCCGGAGGATTCGATACGCGTGATGCGCCTCTCCTTCAAACTGCAGAACGGTGTCGACCATGTGTTCGATCACGCGAGGACCCGCGATGACCCCTTCCTTCGTGACGTGGCCGACGACGAACACGGGGATGCCCCGGGTCTTTGCGAGGCGGAGCAGGAGCGCGGTTGATTCGCGAACCTGGCTGACACTCCCCGGGGCGCTTTCGAGTCCGGGGCGATACATCGTCTGGATCGAGTCGACGATGACGAGGTCCGGAGATCCGCGCTCGATCACGTCGAGGATCAGGTCGAGGTTCGTTTCGGCAAGGAGGAGGATGCTCCTGGATTCCGCGGCGTCGAGCCGCTCGGCCCGGAGCTTTATTTGTCTGACCGATTCTTCGCCGCTGATGTAGAGGACGACCTGGTCCTTCATCGACATCGCCATCTGCATCATGAGCGTCGATTTGCCGATGCCGGGGTCGCCTCCGAGGAGAATGAGGGACCCGGGAACGAGCCCGCCCCCGAGCACCCGGTCGAACTCGCCGATGCCCGTGCGGACGCGAGGGAGCTCCTCGCCCCCCAGGTCGTTCATCGCAACCGGTTCGATCTTCGAGGGAACGCCGCTCTTGCGCGAGATTTTGAGCGGCGAGGGGGCTTCTTCAACGAACGTATTCCACTCCGAGCAGTTGGGACACTTACCGACCCACCGCGGCGACATGTAGCCGCACGATTGGCAGACGTATTTTGTTATTGGTTTTGCCACGTCAGGTCACAGCAAAAACTCTCCGTTGCAGATGCTCTGAGGCAAGAACATGCGCCGATGAAGGCATCGAATAAAAAACCCCGCCATGGGGCGGGGCTGGTCGACAAATTTATTTTCGATTTGAGAAATTTCGATTTTAGGATGCCGGGGGTCGATTCAGCAGCTTCGGGCCGGGTTCATCACTCCAAATCTCAACCAGAATCGACGTGCTATAATCTCGCCCAACGCTCCTTGGACAACTTCACGTTCCTGCTCATCGGATAGTCCTTGACAACCTTCTCGTACGCCTCCTTCGCCTTCACTTTCTCTCCCAGCCGTTCGTACGCCTGGGCCATCATGAACTGCGCGTCCGCCTTCTTCTCCGATTTCTTGTATTTCATCACTTCCTCGAAGGAAGCGATCGCATCCCTGTACTTCCTTCGGGCGTACTGGCATTCTCCGATCCAGTATTTGCAGTTGTCCGCGAGGCCTTCCGAAATCCCCCCATCCAGCATCGCCTGGAACGCTTTCATCGCGTCGCTGTACATCTTGGTGTTGAACGCCTTGAGCGCATTTTCATAGGGCGTCATGTTCGTATCGGGCACCATCTCCATCGCGGGCTTCATCTCCGCTGCCGGGGCGCTCTTGGCCATGGTCTCGGCTTTGTCCGCCCGGTCTTTCTCCGACGCAAGTTTCGTCTCCGTATCGGAGAGTCGCGCCGTCAAATTTCGATTGTCCTCCTCAAGCTTGACGACTTTCTGCTTCAAGCTCGTGTTTTCCGTGCGGAGATCGTCCATTTCCTTCGCCGCCTGGTCCATTTCACTCGGTTGAGCAGGGGGGGGCGGCGGAGGGGCTTCCTGCTTCGGCGCCGCTTGCGTAGAATCCTTGCCGACGAAATTTGTCAACGCCTGGTCGTAGGCCTTGTTTTCACTGGATTGGGGCTGACCTCCCGCGGTTTGCAGCGTATCACCCTGCGCTGTTTGCTGGTTTTGCATCGCTCCACCGCTCCCGCCGCACCCAACGACGGTGAGCGCCGCGGCGAGAATCAGGACGACCATCAGCATCCGCATCCCACTCGGCACTCCCGGAGCCACTTTCTGAGACATATTGCCTCCCTGCTTTGGCATAAGGTTCAGTGATTTCTCGAAGGTTACGGTAAGTTATTGAACACGGCGTTGAAAGTCAAGTCACGTTTCCCGCTGATTTCAATGAGCTATGCCGTCTGCTCCGCCGCATGGCGTTCCTGGATGATGAATTCGCTCAGCCGGCGGGCGATGCGCCGTACGATGTCGTCGGGAACTCCGTCGGGATGCTTGGAACGAAGGCGCATGTCGCACAGTTCATTTACATAGTCCACCGCGACGAGCTTTTGATCGGCGGTGTAAGCCAGTTCGGTGGAAAAAAAATCCAAATTGCAGAGCCCGTGAATCTTCGCCACGATGTCTCTCATGCGTCCCAGGGCGTATGCCGCTTCATCGGACGGGAGGAGCTGTTCATAAATGTGCGTCTGGTCGTCCCACCAGCAGGGGATGACCGAGCCAAATGCATACAGGACCCTGAACCAGCCGCGGAAGTCCCCGAGGTATGCCGGCTTGACGGTTTCCTGGATCAGATATTTGTCGTTCCGATGCGCTTTCCGGGCTTCCACGATCTCTTCAACGCTTTTTGCGCCGCGGATCACGCCAATTCCCCCGCCCGTCGTGTTTGCCGGCTTGATGACGAAAATATTTCCGAGTCGCGCGCGTTGTTCGGGAGAAAGCACCACGGCGTTCGATTCGGAAACGGGGGGAAGGATGATGGTGTACGGAACATCAATACCGCCCGCAAGGAGTTCGAGGTGCATGGTTGCTTTGTCCGATGCTCGCCGCTGGTCGTCGTGGGGATTGAGTGCGCGTGATCGACCCGCATCCGACGCCGAGGACAGGCGGTGGACGTGATGCGCAAACGGAAGGAACGAGTCGTCTTCGTCCGAGGCCCGGTCGAGAACCCAGCGGAAATGCAGCGTGCCGTCGAGATACCGTTCGAGGGTTGAGTCGAGATTGTCGCGACGAACTTCGAAGAACGACACCCCGAGCTCCGCGGCCGCCGATGCGATGAGCGACACGAAATCCTTGTCGTGCTCCCAAACCCAGGCAACCGCAAGATCGTACGGCTTCTCATCGTCCGTCATGCCGGTGAAGATAGGCCGAATCAAACGTCAAATCAAGCAAAGGCTTCCGCCTTGTTATTATTTTTTCTATTGGATATATTCTGTCATGCACAGCCGGACACACCTTCTTAAATCGTTAGTGCCTCTGGGGCTCGTCGGCTTCATCGCCGGTTGCACAACAGCCCCTCAGACCATCCGGCAGGAGGCCCCGCAGGCAGCTCAACCAGCGCTCCCGGATCGCCAGGAGGAGGCGCGCCATGACCTTGCTCTCCGCCGGTTTGTGGATGCATCGGTCCACGACCTGAACAATGAGTATGCAGAGGCGATTCTCGACTACCAGGAAGCCCTCCAATACGAACCGGTCGCGGCCATCTATTACGCCATTTCACGCGACTTTAGTCTTCTCGGAAAGCCGGCTCAGGCGGCGGAGGCGGGACGCAAGGCGATATCGATGGAACCGGGCAACATCACCTACCATGAGAATCTCGCAACAGTCTACCTCAACGCATTCCAGCCCGACCTTGCAATCGGGGAATACGAATCCATCGTCCACCTCGATTCGAATTATCAGAACGGCTGGTTCAATCTTGCCCGACTCTACCAGCCGACGAAGCCGTTGAAAGCTCTGGAGATCTACGAGAAGCTTCTCGACCGAAACGGAGACGAATGGGACCTCTTGCTTCAATCGGCTGAGATCTATAACTCGCTCGGGCGCTTCAACGAGGCGGCGGACCATTACCGGCGCATGCTGGAGATCGACCCAAGCAACAAGGCGCTTCGACGGCAGCTCGCTGAAACCTACTCCAAAGCCGGGGAGCCGCAGAAAGCCATCGAGATGCTCGAGTCGATGCTCGAGCTGGATCAGGAAGATCTGGAGGCGACCGCGACGCTCGCCGACGTCTATCTTGACCAGAAGGAGTTCGGCAAAGCCATCGCTCTCTATGAAAAGCTCCTTCAGTCCGACAAATCAAATCCGGAGCTCCGGCTTCGCGTCGGCGTTGCCTATTTTGGCCAGCTTCAGCGAGACTCCACTCTCACTCCCAAGGCCGTTCAGATTCTGGAAGGCGTGCGCCGCGACATTCCGAACGACTGGCGCCCGTACTGGTATCTTTCCGCTATCGCCGCGAACCAGAAGGAAGATTCGCTTTCCCAATACTACATGGCGCAGGTGACAAAGCTCGCCGGGTGGAATGCCGATGCGTGGTGGTACCTCGGCTCGAGCCTGTTCGACAAGGGAGAGTACGCAAAACTCCTGGAGACGATGGACCGGGCGGAGAAGTCGCTTCCAAAGCAGGACTACCGCGTCTACCTGCTCATGGGTCTTGCCTATTCGCGTCTCGAACAGCCGCAGCAGGCGGTGTCGGCACTCAAGAAGGCGTATGCGCTCAACCCAAAAGACATTAATACCATCAGCTCTCTCGCGCTGGAATATGACGGCATGCAGCAGTTCGCGGATTCGGACAGTCTGTACGAAGAAGCGCTGCGCATCGACCCCCAGAACGCGCTCGTCTTGAACAACTACGGTTACAGTCTTGGAGAGCGGGGCCTGCAGTTGGAGCGGGCTCTGGACATGGCGCAGAGAGCGGTTGCCGCCGAGCCGGACAACGCCGCGTATCTCGACACTCTCGGCTGGATCTTTTTCAAACTCAGCCGTTTTACCGAGGCGCAGCAATA
Organism: Bacteroidota bacterium; assembly: GCA_035499415.1. Classification (GTDB taxonomy): domain Bacteria; phylum Bacteroidota; class Ignavibacteria; order UBA10030; family UBA10030; genus DATJYV01. The sequence goes on along the minus strand of DATJYV010000069.1, from coordinate 19,082 downwards.
CATTGCAAAGGCCGTCGACACCGGGAAGGCGAGCGCTGTCGTCGTCGAACATCTCGGGGACATTTTTTCAAAGCTGGGGAACAGGGAGAAGGCCGTCGAGCTCTGGCAGAAGGCACTCGGCATGAACGGCGGCAATCAGGCATTGAAGGATAAGATCGGCCGGGGGACCTTGTAATGAGGCTCCGCCTGTCCCTCGCCGCGGCAGGCGCCTGTTCTCTTCTCGCCGGCTGTTCGTCGTCCTCCGGTACGAGCATCGGAAGCCGCACGCTTTCCGTCGAACGCGTCCAGGAAACCGTGCAAATGAATCAAGACCGCGTCCGTTCGCTGAAGGCCGAAGGACGGATCAGCGTCGAAAATCCCACGACCGCGCAATCCGGGTCCTTCGAGCTTGTCCTCCACAAACCGGATTCCCTCCTCGTTCGTCTTCAGGGACCGTTTGGCATCAAAGTCGGGTCTGCGCTCCTGACCCGCGACAGCCTTTTTTATTACAATTCGTTCCAGAACAAACTCATCTCCGGGTCGACCACCCGTGAGAACCTCAGCAGGATTCTGAAGTTCAACGCATCGTTCGACGACCTGTTGTCGCTTTTCACCGGCGGAATATTCCTCCCGGACGACCTGCGGGCCGCGGACGAAAGCCGGTACGAGAGCGGACAGTTCGTGCTTGTTTACCACGCCGATGGAGGCCTTCGGCAGTACTGGATCGATCCCTCGAATTCCCTCATCGCCAAAATCGATATTCTTGACGGCGAGGGGAAGCTGGTGCTGGAGCAGACCTTCGAGCGATTCAACGACGTGGACGGCGTGTCCATTCCGTCGGTCATCCGGTTCATTCAGCCCCGCGAACGTCAGCTTGTTTTTCTCACGTACTCCTCTTGCGCCTTAAATTCCGAATCATCCCCCATCATGCTCGCGGTTCCGCAGAGCGCAGAACGGGTTCGTTGGTGAATCGAATACTCCATCTCATCTTGGTCTCGCTCGTGCTCTCCGCGCCGGCCTACGGCAGACAGACGGGGGAAAAAGAAATAAAGAAGCGGGAAAAAGAGCTCGAGCGATTGCGGAACGACATTCAGTCCTACGAGCGGCGTTTGAAGGAAAGTGAGAAAAAAGAGCGATCGACGCTTGACCGGCTGGATGACCTCGAGCGCCAGTCGGCGCTGATTCAGGAATTAATCTCCGGCCTGCACGCGGAGGAACAGCAGATCACCGACGATATCGACCGCGCGCGAACGGTGATCGGCGACCTCGAAAACCAGCTCCAGTTTCTTAAAGCGCACTACGCCGGGTACGTCCGCTCGGTTTACAAGAACGGCCGTATCTACGACCTCGAGCTGTTATTCTCTTCGCGGTCGATCAATCAGCTCGCCATCCGCGTGGCATACCTGAAGCGCTTTTCCGAGCAGCGGCTCAAGGATTTGCAGTCCATCGAAAGCAAGAAGCGGGTGATCGAGACGGAGAACGACGACCTCCGGCAGAAGCTGGAGGGAGAACGGCAACTGCTCGCAGAGAAGACGCGGGAAGAAGGCACGCTGCGGCGGAAGTACTCCGAGAGGCGTTCGGTTCTGACAAAAGTGCGGAAGGATAAGCGTGCGGTTCAGCGCGAGCTCGCGCGATCGAACGAGGCGGTCAATAAGATTGAGCAGATCATCGCCGACCTGGTGGAGAAGGAGCGCGTGCGGAAGGAGCACGAGGAAGCTGTGAGAAAGCAGCGGGCGTTGGCCGACGCAAAGGAACGCGAGAGATTGAACAGGACGGCGCCGGCTCCGCCCCCCCCGGAAGATGTTTCCGGAACTTCATTCGAGCAACGGAAGGGCGCCCTCCGGTGGCCGGTCGCGCATGGTTCCATTCAAACACGATTCGGGAATCAGATTCATCCCATCCTCAAAACCGTCACTCAGAATACGGGGATCGACATTGCAACGCCGGCAGGGTCCGACGTCCTTTCCGTTGCCGACGGCGAAGTCTCAGTCCTCTCCTTCATACCGGGATTCGGAAACGTGGTGATCATCAATCACTTCAACGGCTTCCGCACTGTCTACGCACACCTCTCCGAAGTAAGCGTGCTCGAGTCTCAGCGTGTACAGGAAGGAACGGTGATAGGAAAAAGCGGAGAATCCATTTCGGGGCCGGAATTGCATTTTGAGATATGGAAGGAAAGAGAGAAGCAGAATCCGGAACTGTGGCTGGCAAAGCGATAGCAAAGGAGAGCTATTCCCGTGCAGGGCAGCGGGCGCTCCGATGATCCGCTTTCTTCAGCGCCGGCAACATTCATCGTAAGCCGGATTTCTTCCCGTCGATTGATTCCCCCTCGTATTTTGTGTACCTTGGTCTGAATAAGCGATTAACGATTTTCGATTCCTGTTCTCCCCTTTTTCTTTTTTAATTTAGCATTGACCTCGGGGTGTAGCTCAGCCTGGCTAGAGCGCTTGCTTTGGGAGCAAGAAGTCGCTGGTTCGAATCCAGTCACCCCGACGACGAGATGCGGAATGGAAGATCGGTCAAGATCCGTGATTCCTGCGAGATTCTTCTTCCTTTCCAACCACGAACGCCCAATTGCCCGTGAGGCGAACGAATTGACCGCAATCTTTGTGTCGTCGGCAAAGACTGCGCGAAGGAATGCGAAACCGATTTCGTGATCAACGTCCCGCCTTCAACATTCCGAATTCCGACCTTGATTTGCCTTTCCGGCAAGATATTGATAAGTTCTCGACACTTTCTTCATCCTTCTTCAAGTCCCCAACGTGGCTGATCCCAAGCATCCGAATGCAGGACGAAAGATCCTGATCATCGACGACGAGGAACTTCTGCTTCGCATGTCGGCCCGGTGGTTTGAGCAGGAAGGATTCTCTGTCTTCACGGTCGACAATGGCACGGACGGGCTGGCACTCGCGGAACGTGAACTGCCGGATGTCACGCTTCTCGATGTGAACATGCCGGGGCTCCACGGGTTCGAGGTTTGTCGGAGGATGAGAGAGAACCCCGCGCTCGCCCGGAGCATCATCATCATGACCTCTGCCCGCTCCTACAAGCCGGACATTGAAAAGGCAAAAGCGCTGGGCGCAAACGATTACCTTGTGAAGCCCGCGGGAGCCGACGAGCTTCTCGGCATCGTCAAGAAGTATCTCAAACCGCCGACGAGCGTACGATGATCAGCGTTCGGTTCTGGGGGACACGCGGTTCGATAGCCACCCCCGGATCCCGTACCGCACGATACGGTGGCAATACATCGTGCGTGGAAGTACGCGCAGACAAGAAAATCTTCATCTTCGATGCCGGGACCGGCATTCGCCTCCTCGGTCAGTCCCTCCTGGATGAGTTCGGCTCCAAACCTTTCACCGTCAATCTCTTCATCAGCCATACACACTGGGACCACATCCAGGGCTTTCCTTTCTTCCTTCCCGCGTTCCGGAAGAACGTCACTCTCAATATCTTCGGTCCTCCGGGTCGCGACCGTTCGCTTGATAGCATCCTCCGGTTCCAGATGGACTCCGATTACTTCCCCGTGGAACTGGGAGACCTCAAGGCCCATATCAAGGTCAAGGAAATTACGGGGCTTGTCACCATCGACGACATCACCGTCGAACCGTTCTATCTCAACCACCCCGCAATGACGTTCGGCTACCGCCTCACGGCGGACGACCGTTCCGTCGTCTTTGCAACGGACAACGAACCCTACCGTCACACGCTCCACAGCCGGCCTCAGGTTTCATCCAGGCAGGGCTCCGATTATCCCGAATATCTCGACACGAAGTTTGTCGAGTTTATTTCGGGCACCGACCTCCTGATCGGCGAGGCGCAGTACACGGCATCGGAATACCGCAAGAAAGTGGGGTGGGGACATTCATCGCTCGAAGACCTCGTGGAATTTGCCTGGCGGGCGGACGTCGGCCAGCTGGCGCTGTTCCATCACGACCCGCTCCATGACGACAAGACCATCGACGCCATGGTCAAAACGGCGAAGAAACTTGCCGCCCGTCGCGGCGCCCGATTCGGATGCTTCGGCGCGCGCGAGGGAATGAAGGTTCGCATCGGATAACCCGCTACAGCTTCCTCCAGCGCAATCTCAGAGAGTTCGTCACAACGCTCAGCGAGCTCATCGCCATTGCTCCTGCCGCGACGACCGGGCTCAGATAACCGAACGCCGCCGCAGGGATCGCAACGACGTTGTAGAAGAACGCCCAGAAAAGATTTTGCCTGATCGTCCGCATCGTCGCCCGCGAAAGCCGGATTGACCGGGCAACTCCCTGAAGCCCGCGGCTCGTCAGCGTCACGTCCGCCGATTCCTTCGCAATGTCGGCCCCCGCCCCGATCGCAATCCCGACGTCCGCCTGAGCCAGCGCCGCGGCATCATTGATTCCATCTCCCACCATCGCCACGCATTCTCCCCTCTCCTGGAACCGACGCACAACCGCGGATTTCCCGTCCGGCAAAACCCTTGCGATGACCTCTTCGATCCCGACCTTCCCTGCGACGGCCAGCCCCGCCTCCTCGCGATCTCCCGTCAGAAGCACAACTCTGAGGTTCATGTCCCTTAATTCCCGGACTGCCTCTGCTGCGCCGGGGGCGATCGCATCGGCCAACCCGAACGTTGCCACGACCTTCCCGTCGACGGCGACGTACACTCCTGGTGATCCCTGTTCCCCGGATCCGCGTCCAAGCAAACCCCCTTCGTCGGTGACGTGCCGATCCATCATCAGCCGGGAGTTCCCAACGAGCACGGTCGCTCCGTCGACGGTCGCCTTGACGCCGAAGCCCGTAAGCGATTCGAAGGCGACGGCGGCAGAAATGGGCACGGACCGTGAACGCGCATATGCGACAATTGAGCGGGCAAGCGGATGATTCGAATTCTGTTCCGCAGACGCCGCAAGCTGGAGGAACCTGCGTTCCGCGTTCGCATCACATGTTGAAAAATCCAGGACCTCCGGTGTTCCCTTCGTCAGCGTCCCCGTCTTGTCCAAGACGACAGTGGTGAGACGATGTGCCCGCTCGAGGATGTCGGCATTGCGGATGAGGATGCCGCTGGACGCCCCGAGGCCGGAGCCGACGACGATTGCCGTGGGAGTCGCGAGGCCGAGAGCACACGGACATGCGATCACCAACACCGAGACGAAGTTTGTCACCGCCTGGCTGAACGGCGCGGAGGCAAGAACGGTCCACGCCAGAAGGGTGATGAATGCGACCACGATGACGATGGGGACGAAAACGGCGGCGACGCGGTCGACGAGCATCTGCACGGGCGGCTTTGAACTCTGCGCCTCCTCCACAAGAGCGACGATGCGCGCAAGGAGGGTGTCTTGTCCGACGGCGGTCGCCCGCATAAGAACGTTTCCCTGGACAAGCATCGTTCCGCCGGTGACAGTATCCGTCGCGTTCTTTTCCACGGGGAATGATTCTCCGGTCACGCTCGACTCGTCCACGGTCGCGGAACCGCCCGCGACAACTCCGTCAACCGGGATCAACTCGCCCGGCCGAACGCTGAGCAGATCACCCACCACGACATCCCCGACCGGTACGTCTGTCTCCGCTTCTGCTTGTCGAAGATGGGCGATGCCGGGACGGAGCTCCATCAGTTTTCGAATGGATGTTGCGGCGCTTCGCCTGGCGCGCGATTCAAGCCAGCGGCCGAACAATACGAGGATGACGATCGTGGCGGCCGAATCGAAATAAAGTGGATGCATCCCGCCGGCCAACCCGACCGCAGGACTCGGAAAGAGAACGGATGCCGCACTCAAAACGTAGGCACTCCCGACACCGGCGGCGACGAGCGAGTTCATATCCGCCGTCCCGATGCGCGCAAGTTTCCATGCTCCGGCGAAGAAGCGTCTTCCGGAGAAAGCAACCACGACCGTTGCCGCTCCAAAGCTTATCCACGCGATTGCTTCGTCGGAGAGCGGCAGCAGCCCCCCGGACGTCTTCGACATCGACGTGATGCCGAGGAATGCGACCGGAAGCCCGAAGAGAATTCCCACCAGAAGATCACGACGAAGCGTCTTTTCGTCGGAACCCCCCGCATGTTTCGCGTCTGTCCCGGCGTCCATCCCAATTCGGAGTGTGTAGCCGGCCCGTTCCACGGCTGCTTCGAGCCCGGCAAGGGTGGTCCTCGCCGGATCGTATGAAACACGTACGCGCTCCGTCGCGAGATTGACGGCCGCATCACTCACCCCGTCGACCGACTTCAAGGCCTTCTCAACCCGCAGCACACAGCTCGCGCACGTCATCCCGATTACTGGAATCGTCTGAACCTTCGTCGGATTCATCGTCCACACTTTACCGGCGTCACGCATGAACAACGGCGTACCCCGCATCGTTGATGGCCCGCTCGATGTCCTCTTCCGATACCTTCGTCTCATCGAGATTGAGACGGGCGCGTCCAATGACGACTTCCGTCACCTTCACCCCGGGAATTTTCTCCAGAGATTTCCGGACGCTCATTACGCAGTGAGCGCAGCTCATTCCTTCTATCGAATATTCGTGTTCTTTCATGGTCATGCCTTTCCTTGGTCAATCAATTGACGATTCCGACGGATGGATGTTGAGGGTGATTTCAAAGGACGTGGGATGTGAACCATACGCCGGTCGAAGACCCTCCGGCACGCGATAGAACGACACTTGCGCACCAAGACTGAATTCGAGAGGGGCAGCATCGGCAATCGTCCGGTTTGCCCCCAGGGTCAGGACGGCGATTCCTTCTTTTGAAAGCGGTTCAGACAGGATGCCCAGCTCCTCATGAAGTTTTTCGACATACTCGAGCCGGGAGTAGACCGCGAACGTTTCGAGAAGGAGCGTCGATTCAGCGAGCAGACTTTGCTGTGACGGCTCGTGCACGGGGTCGTTTCTGCCCCAGACCAGCGAGGAGAGAATCCGGCTCGACGCTCCGGCCGTCGCGTTATACAGGACTGAAGCCGTTGTTCTCTGCACATCGCTTCCGTTGGATTCCGGGTCCTTGAGAAATCCGGATGAGACCTGCAGGGCAACCGATTCCAGAGGATTGTAAGACAATCTCCCGCTGTACGAATCGAACCGGGGTTTGTCGAAGTCGAATCTGTTCTCATCGGGTTCGCGGCCGTTGAAGACCGACCCCTCCACTTTCCACTCGCTGGTCGCGAATCCCAGCGTGGCGACGCCGAACGTAATGTGCGTGGCGTCCTGCCAGTGATGTCCAAGCGGGGCGTCGGCAATGAAGAGAGACGAAGGGCGATGCATGAATGTCGGCGGGCCGAGCGCAGGTTCGCCGGGGTAGCCAAGGTAGACAAAACCGGAGAACGCATCACTGAATGCCCGACTGTAGATGAATGAAAGTTCGGAGAAAAGGTCGTGCGGATGTTGCCGGTCGACGAGGGGAACACCTTTCCATGATTCACCGGTCTGGAAGAGGAGTGGATATCCGTCGCCCCCTTCGATCACCGGCTCAAGACTGAGCATGAGCCGGAAGGCGACCTGATTCGATTCGTCGAGCTGTCGTTGTATCGACCCCATGAACCAATCCGGAGCGTCAAAGCGGCTGCCGCCGCGGGGCCCTCCTTGCGACGTGTAACGAACCGCCACATTCCCGTGCACCATCATCATCCATCCGGCAGCGTGAAACATTTGCATGGACATGGGAGACGATTCGGGAATCCAACTCGTTCCCGACCCCTCCTTCGATGCCGGTTCCGTCGAAAGAACGGTTCCGCCCATCATCCCCGCCATATCACTTATCCCGGACGACGACTGATTCCCGGATCGGCTTAGTGTATCATCCGTGAGGGTGTCGGGCTCGCTGAAAAATGTCGTCATCACCCCGCTGAAGGGGAGCTCACGCGGCTTTTTCCCGGCAAAGGACGACGCGACGCACAGAGGAACGAAGAATATGACTGAGTATTTGGTCATCAATCGGCTGTCCAATGTACGGTTTTGTTCGTCGGAAGCGTTACATTTGTTCCCGAGACCTTTGCAACATTTCCGTGCGAATGGTTGATCCTGTTTGCGGGTGCGGGACCTTCCGGAGCCGATTCCCGTATTGCCCCTGGCCGGTACTGCTCCATCTTGAATCTCGCCCCAATCCCGCGTATCTTCACGACTTAACGCCCGATGTTCTCCATTCCACCTCCCGTCATGCATGGCTGAGACAAAAGTCGGCACCGCAGTTTATCGTCACGACCTCTCCTCACTCCTCGCGATTTTGCGGCTCACGCCGGAGCCCGGCGGGAGTTTTCCTCCTTACAAAGCGGGACAATACATCGCGTTGAGGCGGAACGATTGCCGTCTGACCCGGCGCATTATCGGTGAGGGGGGAAAAATATCCTACGCGCCGGACCTCGATGCATCGGGGGTTCAGAAGCGCGGTGCTGTTACGCATTCATACTCGATTTCATCCGCCCCCTTCGAGACAACGTCGCACGGATACCTCGAGTTCTACGTCATCCTTGAGCTCCATGAAACGGGCGAACCCGGCCGTCTGACTGAATCCCTCTTCCAAATCGACACGACCGGAGACAACAAGATTACATACTTCACCAAGATCGCGGGCGACTTTACGCTCGAAGGTCGCGCCGCGGGGTTTGAAAACATTGTGATGGTTGGAACGGGGACGGGTTTGGCCCCGTTCGCCTCGATGGTCAAACAGCTCGACGCAGAAGCGCGGAGCGGAAACGCATCAAGAAGTCGCATTACACTTCTTCACGCGAACAGAACGTTCGAAGAGCTGGGCTACAACAGCGCACTCAAAACAATAGAGCGGGAGCAACGATTCGATTTTGTGTACGTTCCATCGGTCAGCCGGCCGACGGAGCGGGACCGCGCAGACTCGACGGTCGGAAAGGGCCGTGCGAACAATGTGCTGCGGCACATCTTCGGAATGTCATTGCGCGAGGAGGAACTTTTGAGCGAGGCAAAGAGACGGGGCGATGCCGTGGATACCGCGACGAAAGCGGTCGAACGGGCCGTGAAGCCCGAACTTCCATCGCATGTATCGGTGGCGGGGCTTCGGGCGAGAATGAATCCAGGGTCGACGGTGATACTGACATGCGGCAATCCGCGGGGGATGGAGGATATTCGGCGGATCGCGGAGGCGCAGAAGATACAGTTTGAGATGGAAGAGTGGTAGACGACCGAGGTTGCGTTTGCAGGGTACTTTCGGTATCTTTCGATCGTCGACATCGAAAGCCTGTTAGCAATGACAGGCTTTTTTTTCTGGGGGGGGTCGAAATGCGGAATGGGGAATTCGGAATGCGGAAGGAAAGACTGTCTTGTCCACGCTGGAGAATGGGAGAATGATCAATCTTCGCCGGAATTGCAATGAACAAATCAGGGGGCGAATTATAGAGCGGCGTGCCGTGCAAGGTCCCGGGCGGATTTCATCTCGAAGATCTCAATCGTCGAGGAGGAGGCGGAAGAGTCGGTAGACTGGCTTGAACTGCTTCATGAGTTGCACGCAATCAGCCAGGAGGATTTTCATAATCTTTCAATTGGAGCGAGTGAGCTGACGGCGATATTCGTGCCTCCTCAAAAACCGCAAGAGCAAGTTCCAAAAACAATTAACCGGCTCAACATCGCCCTCATCATTCCGAATTCCACATTCCCAACTCGCAAATTCTCCATGGTGTCCATAGTTCAGTCGGTTAGTCCCAAATCGACTTGATGTTAGCGTCTCTCAGCTAACTCAATGTCGATTTGAGGATCCGCCGAAACGAAGTGAAGGCGGAAACGCCTAAGATGGTGTCCATAGTTCAGTCGGTTAGAACGCCAGGTTGTGGCCCTGGAGGTCGTGGGTTCGAGTCCCACTGGACACCCGAAACATGGAAATTGTAGAACGGAAAATTGAAAAAGGGGGATATCTCGATAAGGGGAAAAGCAAGAGAGGAATGGGCGCGAGGTAGCCGGCGCTTATGAGCGAAAGAATTGGTTCTTTACTTCATTATTGGGGGGACTATGACGTCGGAAGATATGAAGGTCCGGACGAAGAAATTTGCATTGAGTACAATTCGAGTTGTAAGGGGATTAGAAAAGCCGGAAGAGGTTCGCGTTCTCACGCGGCAACTTCTTCGCGCAGCAACATCTGTCGGAGCAAACTACAGGTCGGCCTGCCTCGCACGGTCCAAATCGGAATTTGCGGCAAGATTGCAGATCGCGTTGGAGGAGGCTGATGAGTCGCAGTATTGGATTGAGCTCTTGAAGGAAGGTGGTTTCTTTGAAAGTGAGCAGGCTGAATCGGTTTACAGAGAAGCTCGGGAATTGACGGCGATTCTGATGGCGGGTGTGAAGACTGCTCGAGGCGTCCGGTGAGAGTTTTCTTCCCTGCCCTCTGATCGCACCTGAGTCTTTTAGAATCGGCCCTCAATCAATTTTACTTTATCCATTTTACATTTTCCTTGTTCCGCCCCCATCGTCTAGAGGCCTAGGACACGAGCTTTTCAAGCTTGGAACACCAGTTCGAATCTGGTTGGGGGCACAAAACAACCGGTTCTGAGCCGAAGGCTCATGCGCCTCCGGCGCAGAATCCGCTTGGCGGCACGACAGGAAAAAATTGTGGAATGCGGAATTCGGAATGCGGAACGAATACGGCGTTGCATAAGAGATTTTTGCTCCCACACATTACATTCCGCACTCACCATTCCCACTTCCGCATTTGGCAGAATCCCTTTGTCTGCCCCCTACTTTTCCCTGCCGGTTAAGATATCTTCCAGCCTCTTTCGCTTGACGCAGTGGTCGAATCGAAACGACTCTGCAAGAGCGACTATCTGTTCGTCCGACAATCCTTTGAACAGACTGCAGTACTCGGGCACGAGGGCCTGAGCGATCAGGATATTTCTCACAAGCAGGCTGATGTGGCCTTGCTGGCCGTGCGGGTATGGGTCGTAATCTGGAAACTCCTTCTGGAACAGCCCCTCAATCGGCGCCATCACCCCTCCGATACTCTTTCCCGTCGACCCCCACGCATCTGCCCCCAATGAATCTTTCTTCGCCAGGAAACCGGAAATCAGTTTCATGTACGGCGTGTCGTCGCGCTGATGCATGACCGCCTGCAATCCCAAATCCTTGTAGAGCCAGATGCACCAGCTCACTTTGTATTTGTCGTAGTACGCGAGCTGGTCTTTCAGGATCCGATAGCGCATTTCATCTTTCGCAGGATTGCCCGTGTAGACCGGACCAAACTCTCCGACCCAGAGCGGAACGTGGCGGGAGAACATGAACTCACTCTTTTTCAAGAAATCTTTTTCGAGCGCTTCCCTGTCGTAGTACGTGCCGCGGGTCGTGCCGGGATAGGCGCCGCCAAAAATGAATCCCGGGACTGCGTAGTCGTGATTCGTGTAGACGACGTTCTCCCAGGTTTCGGTGAATGAACTGAAGTCCGTCGCGTACCGGTCTCCTTCGAGGAAGAGGATGTGGCGCCGGTCGATTTTCCGAACTGCATCGCGAAGGCGGCGGAAGTACGGAAAGACCTTCTTTCCCGACGGGTCGGCGGGCTCATTCATCAGATCGTATCCCGCAACCCACGGCTCATTCTTGTACCGCTCCGCAATCGCTTCCCAGAGGCGCACTCCGCGGTCCTGAAATTCCTTGTAGGTCCAGAACGCCGCGACGTGGGTCGGATTATCGCTGTGCCAGTGCTGATTCTGGCTTCCCGGAAATGCGTGGAGGTCGATGATGGTGTAGATCCCGTGCTTCGCACACAGTTCGATAACGCGGTCGAGGTGCTTGAAGGCGGCCTCGTTGAACACCCCCGGATTCATGTCGTCTTCGAAGAGACGGTAGTTGATGGGGATGCGGACGAGGTTCAGCCCGAGACTCTCGATATACGCCGCATCGGGCTCCGTGAAATAGCTTTTGAGAAAGGTGTCGAAGTAGAGGTCGTATTTTTTTTGACCGAGGACGCTGCGCAAACCTTCGCGCATCGATTGTTCATTCGCCGGATAGCCGTCGATGAAATTTTCCATGTGGAGCATCCCGCCGAGACCGAATCCGCGAAGAAGTACGGTGTCTCCCCGTTGATTGACGACCTGATCGCCCGATACTGTTAGCCACTGTTCGTTCGGCTGTTTCATGTTAGTTTGCCCCGTATGCGGATTTGTTGACCTCAAGAGAAGGGGAAACAGAAACAAGAAGGAAAGGAGGGGCGTCGGATTCATCATTGGCTCTGGTCATGGAGAGTTAAGGGGGAGTCGTGGTTGTCTATAATATCTTGCTGGTTTTTGTTCATCGGAGGAGCGGCGTCCTCTCATCGCTCGGGTTCGGTCAGTGAAATGTTTCTGTCCCGGTAGGCTCGTTCATGTTACAGCTTGATGCCGTCTCTTCGGAGCGAGCTGTCGCGAGCCGCCCTGAAGCACTTCGGTTACGGTCCATCGATTCGGCTTATCAGAAGTGAGCCGCCCCCCCATAAGACGATCCGAGGATAAGTTAGGATTTTTCAGATCTTGGGTCAAACAGGAGGCACTCATGGCAAGTCAATCTCATTCGGCAGTACTAATCATCGGCAAACTGCGAGAAGCAGAGACTCTCCAGGGCAAGGGCATGTCCCTGGAGGAGGTGCTGCGCCGGTTGGCGATCGACGTCGAGACGTACGACAAGCAACGGAAGAAGTATGAGGGCCTGAGAGTGGATCAGACCGCACAGTGCTCTGGCCTACCGACCGCCGGCTTCCGACAGCATCCAGCACGAGCGGCAGACGGACTATGGACGATCACCCTCATAAGTCTGAACATTCATCTATGATCGTTCAACCCTGGACTTCCGATTCTGAACTTTCAACGTTCAACATCCATCTTTCAACCCTCAACTTCGAACTTTCTCCTTCCCTTTAACCAATCTTCTCTGCAACTTCCCTCACTCTTATCCCGTCTAATATTGATCCGTTCCTGTACCTTCCAATCGACCTCGCATCGTCCAATTTCAAGGAGACCCTGTCCATGGCCCGATCTCTATTCATCCTGAGTCTATCGTTGCTTCTCTTTTCCGTCGCGGACGCCCAGGTCGATGCGCGCCTCCTCCAATATCCCGACATCTCGGAGACGCACATCGTTTTTTCGTATGCCGGCGATTTGTGGGTCGTGCCCAAGGAAGGCGGAACCGCGCAGCGGCTCAGCTCTCCCCGCGGTCAGGAACTCTATCCCCATTTTTCTCCCGACGGATCCCAGATCGCGTTCAGCGCGAACTACGACGGCAACCTCGAAGTGTACGTCATCCCGACCTTCGGAGGTGAACCCGTGCGTGTCACCTATCAGAGCATGCCCGACCGCGTCGTCGGCTGGTACCCCGACGGAAGCAGAATTCTGTTCGCCTCGTCGATGAACAGCGGCAAGCAGCGCTTCGACCAATTCTACGCCGTCTCGCCGAAGGGGGGATTCCCCGAACAACTCCCCGTCCCGTACGGTGAAATGGCGTCGCTCTCGCCCGACGCGAAAAAGATCGCCTACACGCCCGTAACCCAGGCGTTCCGCACCTGGAAACGTTATCGCGGCGGATGGGCGGCAGACATCATCGTCTTCGACCTCGACCGCCTCACATCCGAAAATATCACCAACAATCCCGCGAACGACGAATTCCCCATGTGGCACGGTTCCACTCTCTACTTTCTGTCCGACCGGGGGCCGGAAGACCGTTCGAACATCTGGTCCTACAGCTTCGACTCGAAACAAACGAAACAGCTGACCCACTTCACCGATTTCGATATTCATTTCCCCTCCATCGGCCCCTCCGATATCGTCTTCGAAGCGGGAGGGCGTCTCTATACGCTCGCGCTCTCCAACGCGGCGATGCACGAAGTCCCCGTCAAGGTGGTGACGGACGAAATCACGCTTCTGCCGAAAACCGAGAACGCGGCGAAATACATCCAAAACATTTCTCTGAGCCCGGATGGGAAGCGCGCGCTCATCGAAGCCCGCGGCGATATTTTTTCCGTCCCCGCCGAAAACGGCCCCGTCCTCAACCTGACCCGCACCTCCGGAATCGCGGAACGCCATCCTGCCTGGTCTCCCGACGGCCGCTACGCCGCATACTGGAGTGACCGGTCGGGAGAATACGAGCTGACGCTTCTCGACTTGACCAAGCCGAATTCCGAAAAAACTCTCACGTCTTACGGCGCCGGCTTCCGCTATCGATTGTCTTGGTCGCCGAACAGCAAGATGCTCGCCTTCATCGACAAGGCAATGAAGATTCAGATTTACGACGTCGACAAAAAGACGACCGTGGAGGCGGACAAGGAAAAGTTCTTCTATGAAGGAGAGCTCGAGGGCTTTCGGCCCGGCTGGTCTTCCGATAGCCGCTGGCTTGCGTACGGCCGCGAACTTGACAACAAGAACCAGGCCATCGTCGTATTCGATACAAAGGAAGGAAAAGGCACGCAGGTTACTTCCGGTTTTTATTCCGACTTTTCCCCTGTTTTCGACCCGGACGGCAAGTACCTCTACTTCTTCACCAACCGGACCTTCGCACCGGTTTACTCGGACCTCGACAACTCCTGGGTCTATCCCAACACAACGAACATTGCGGCGGTGAGTCTCACGCCCGACATTCCCTCGCCCACAGCCCCCAAGAACGACTCTGCGGCGGTGAAGAAAGAAGAGGAAAAGCCAAAGGGAGAGGAAAAAGGGAAGGACAAGGAGAAGAAGGAGGAGAAGTCGAAAGAAGTAAAGATCACGTTCGACGGATTCGAGCGTCGGTTGACGGTTATGCCGGTCGCCGCGGGAAATTTCGGAGCACTCTCGGCAGTTTCAGGAAAGATTATTTTCCTGCGGACGCCGAACTCGGGTGCCGCCGAGAAGAAAAAGCCGCTGATGTACTACGACCTCGACAAGCGGGAGGAAAAAACGATCGTGGACGATGCCGACATGTACGAAGTAAGCGCCGACGGGAAGAAAGTGTTGGTGGGAAAGTCGGGAAGTTATTCGGTTGTCGATATCGGTGAGAATCAGAAATTGGACAAGAAGCTTCCGGTCTCGCAGCTCACAATGACGATCGACCCGCGGGCGGAGTGGAAGCAGATCTTCACCGACGTCTGGCGATTCGAGCGGGACTACTTCTACGACCCCAACATGCACGGAGTGGATTGGAATGCGATGCGCGACCGTTACGCAACGTTGCTCGGGAATGCGGTGACGCGATGGGACGTGAATTTCGTGATCGGAGAGCTGATTTCCGAATTGAGCTCGTCGCACACATACCGGGGTGGCGGGGATGCCGATGAACCGGAGAATCGGAACTTCGGCTATCTCGGTGTCGACTGGGAACTATCCAACGACGCATATCGGATAAAGAAAATCGTCCTCGACGCGCCGTGGGACACGGAAGTCCGGTCGCCGTTGGCCCAACCGGGAGTCGACGTGAAGGAAGGCGACTACGTCCTGGCCGTCAACGGGATTCCGGTTGATCCCGCCAAAGCTCCGTGGGCTTCGTTCGCGGATCTCGGAGACAAGCCGGTGGAGCTCACGGTGAATTCCAAGCCGTCGATGGACGGCGCGCGTTCGGTGCTCGTGCAAACCTTGTCGGACGAGACGCGGCTGCGGAATCTTGCCTGGATCGAATCGAACCGGAAGAGAGTCGACGAGGCGACGAACGGAAAAGTCGGCTATGTCTACGTCCCGAGCACGGGGATCGATGGCCAGACCGAGCTCGAGCGGCAGTTCCTCGCGCAGTTCGACAAGGAAGGGTTAATCATCGACGAGCGGTTCAACAACGGCGGACAGATTCCGGACCGGTTCATCGAACTTCTCAACCGCAAACCGCTCGCATTCTGGGCAGTGCGGGACGGAAAAAACTGGCAGTGGCCTCCGCAGGCCAACTTCGGGCCGAAGGTCATGCTCATCAATGGCTGGAGCGGCTCGGGGGGCGATGCATTTCCTGATTTCTTCCGCAGGGCCGGCGTCGGTCCGTTGATCGGCATGCGAACGTGGGGCGGGCTCATCGGCATCAGCGGCTGCCCCTCGCTCATCGACGGCGGCGGCGTTACCGTGCCGACATTCCGGATGTACAATCCGGACGGAACGTGGTTCAAGGAAGGCCACGGCGTCGACCCGGACATCGAAGTAGTGGACGATCCGTCCCAGCTGGCGAGAGGCGTCGATCCTCAACTGGAACGCGCGATCAAGGAAGTGACGAATCTCATCAAGCTGCATCCGGCGCCGGCGCCGAAACAGCCGGAGTATGAGAAAAGGTGAGGCGAAAGGAAATTTCTTCCCAGAGACAAGAACTCCGATTTCTTCACAGGATGTCATCAGAAGAAATCGGAGTTCTAGGACCTTATCGGATCATATCGGCTAGATGGGAGGTCGAGGTTAACCGTGGCCGGAAGAAACTACCACGGTGAACCGGACCTCACGCCCTTGCGCCCACCAGCTCCGTCGTCCTCATCCGACCGGCGCACGCGGCGCAAAGTCGTGAGGAGGGATTCGATTCCAAGATGGCCCGGGGAATCGACTTCTTGCAGACTTCGCAATAACCGATCGATCCGTTGCGGAGTCGTTGGAGGGTTTCGCGGAACGCGACAATCGGAGGCGCAGATGCCGACTCAAACACCCTGCTCTTTTCCACATAATACAGTACATCTTCCGCCGATGGGTCTTGTGGAATACTCAGGCAGGATTGAACGCGGAGGTCATTCATCAAATCGCCAAGAGGCTGGTGGTATACCTGCCACACAGTCCGTTCGAGTTGGTGAACGACGCATCGCGCGAGGTCGGCACGGTGTTGTGTTTCCATGCTAGTCACCTCATCGGCTCTGCGCCGCCGGTCTTGATCGTCCTTGGTAGGTTCGGGAATCGGTGCTCGCCTCGGAGCGGTTCTCCGTCCGTACTTGTTCAGCGAACTGGCCTTCAACGGTCGGATCATGGTCATCACTCCTCTCACCCATGCGCCTCACCGGATTCCACCATTCCCAGATAAGGCAATTCTCGTACCATTTAAAGACGCTGGTGATTTTTCTTTTTTTAATTCGTTTTCGGTGATTCCCCATCGATCTCACACCGAGCATTCTCAACTGCAGGAAGAATCTTTCGCCAAAATTCCTGCACGTGAGAAAGAGCCCGCCGGATGAGAATGATTCCGAACATATGGCACAGCTCAGGGATGGTGAACCGAGAGTTGTAACGAGGCAAGAATCGACAGAGGGCAGAGCTGCGATGAGGAGGTCGACGATATGTGTCTACGGAAATTACCGTATTCCAATGCGGTAAATACCCTACATCAAAATTACGGTGATCTCCCCATGCTTACGGAGGGGTGAAAGGATAGGTTTGGTTCCGGTTTCGGATTATTATCGATTACAAGGAGAGGGATCACGCCCCAGCGCTAGACGCACCGTTGATACGTGAAAGCTCCTTCTTCCGCCTGATCTTCTCCTAGCCCGGTGCCTGTAAGTTGGCCGGGCTTCTCATTTTCTGCTCCCCCGATTCAGGTACCCGGGTAACAACTGCACACACGTGCGTCTTCATGCTTCGATTGGTATCTATTTCACGACGAGCATCTTCCGCGTCTCGACGTACGTGCCCGCCTGCAACCGCAGGAAATAAACCCCGCTCGCTGACGTCGACGCATCCCAGTCGATAGAATACGTCCCTGCAAATTCATCCCCGTTTTTGAGCGTTGCGACCTCGCGCCCGAGCACGTCATACACTTTCAGCGAGACCGTGCTCCTCACCGGAAGATGATAGACGATCGTCGTCTTGGGGTTGAAGGGGTTGGGATAGTTTTGCTCGAGCGAATAGTCTGCCGGCGGGATATCAGCGTTGGAGAACACTTGCCTGAGGATCCATTCTTCGGGGTCGATTCGCACGGAGCTCGGGTTCGCCCGGACTGCGAGCACGAATTGTTGCTGAAGTGAATCATTCCAAACCGTCACGGTTGTATCCCATCCAGCTCCGCTCACTTCGACATCGACCGGCATCGTGAAGTACACTGGATTGCTCCCTCCTTGAATCTGTTGAAGGAACAGCTTCACCATCCCTCCCGAACCCTCGGCGTGGGTCGACCATGAGTATGCATATCGTGGAAATCCCTCTCCATTAATCCACTCGTCGAAGAAAAACGCAAGCGAGCGTCCCGAGGCAATCTCGCAATCTTTCTGAAAATCGGCGATGCTCGCCGTGGCGTAGCGAAGCCGCGGGTCGGAGGCGTATGCCTGCACAGCCCGGAAATACAATGAGTCCCCCAGGACATGCCGGAGCATGTGCAGGACCGTCGCTCCTTTATAATAGATGCGGTACGGGTCGAACAGATTCCGGACGCTCGAAGTGTCCGGGACCCCGATCGCTCCGACTGCCGTTTGCGCTCCGCTCATCTCCTGTCGCATGTAGCTCCAATACGAATCCATCCCATATTCCTTCTCGCGGAAGAGCGCCGAAGAGTATTGTGCGAAACCTTCGTTCAGCCACAGGTCGGCCCACGTCCTGGGCGTGATCATGTCGCCAAACCACTGGTGCGCGAGCTCGTGCGACATCACGTCCTCGTCGAACGTCGTCGTGGACGTCATCGTCTGGTGTTCCATCGCTCCGCCCGAACCGAATTCCGAAATCCCGTATTTCTCGTTGATGAACGGATACAACCCGTATATGTTCGAGTAGACCGCGAGCATGTCGACAATTTTCGGAAGACTCGACCGGGCGATCGCCAGATGTTCGGGGAGGACGTAATCGAGGATTTGCATTGAATCGACCGGCGAGTATCGGAACCAGTTCGAGAAGCTTGCGTAGTTCGTCACTGCGATGGAGATGAGGTAGGATGCGATGGGATGAGATTCGTGCCAGTGGAACTGCGCCCGCCCGTTGCCGAGCGGTCCGACCGAGAGGAGGATTCCCTCCGAACCGACGCGGAAGGACGAATCGCACACCACGATCACGTCGGCCGAGTCCGCTTTATCGCTCGGGTCATCCTTGCACGGCCACCAGTCCTTTGCGCCATACGGCTCGCTGAGCGTCCAGGCCCACCCCGTGCTGCCGTGCGCACCGAAATGAAAACTCCCAAACCCCGTCGGCACGGGAATGCCTCGATAGTACACGACGATCGTCAGTTGTTGACCGGCGCTGTAACTGCGTCCGAGCATAACGTCGAACGAGGCGGGATTCTGGACAAACGCGTCTCGAACTCCATCCAGGGAGACCGAATCGATGTGCATC
>DATJYV010000068.1:0-2128 GCA_035499415.1 Bacteroidota bacterium | reverse complement strand
CACTGGGGGAACCTGAGTCTTCGCGAAGTACTGTACGAGTACTTTGCCCTCATGCCGATCGGCAACGGCTTCTACCCCTGGCAGTTGATCACGTACCAGTTCATGCACGCCGGCCTGCTTCACCTCCTCGGCAACATGATCTTCGGACTCTGGATGTTCGGCATGGAGGTCGAGCACGTGTGGGGGTCGCGGAAATTCCTCTTCTATTATTTGTTCTGCGGAACGGTCGGCGGGATCGCGCAGCTTCTGCTCGCGCCGGCCCTCGAGCCGGCTCAGAGTCTCGGCCCCGTCGTCGGCGCTTCAGGCGCCATCTTCGGAGTGATGATCGCCTTCGCCGTCATGTATCCCGACCGCTACATCTTCTTCTATTTCCTCGTTCCGATCAAGTCGAAATATTTTGTCATCGGATATATCCTTCTGAACCTCTTCGCGATCGGCGACGGAGGGGCGGTTGCCGTCATCGCACATCTGGGGGGCGCCGTTGCGGGCTATTCATACCTTATGTACGACATGCGCCGGGTCCCCTTGTCGGATGCCTTCGACCGGGTCCGGTACTGGTGGAACTCCAGGACCATCCAGCGCACGCGCGACGGGGGGATGGTCGACGCAAAAGTGTACGACCTTTCGAGCGGACGTGAAACTAAACCGGACGACCGGGGCGACGCACAGAAACACATCGACCAGATTCTCGACAAGATCAGCCGGAGCGGGTATCAGAGCCTTACCGAAGAGGAAAAACGCCTCCTGTTCGAGGCGAGCAAGAAATTAAATTGACTGCCTGTCGGAATTTTCGTACCCTCTGAACGAGATGGATTCCCATTCATTCGAAATAGCGGTCGCAGAGCCGGTCGAGCGGCATAAGACCTACAAGGTCGGCGTCCGGAGAAAAACGCGCCAGGTCAACGTCGGGGGAATCAAGGTGGGTGGAGATGCTCCCATCTCCGTCCAGACGATGACCAAGACGAAAACCGACGACATCCCGGGGACCGTCGGACAGATCCGCGCGGCGGCCGAGGCGGGATGCGACATCGTCCGGGTGACGGTGAACGACAAAGAAGCGGCGGAATCGATGGCGGAGATCGTCCGCCAATCGCCCATCCCCATTGTCGCGGACATTCACTTCAACCACATTTTTGCGCTCAAGGCCATCGACGCGAATGTGGCAAAGGTCCGGCTGAATCCCGGCAACATCGGGTCGAAAGACCGGATTCGTCAGGTCCTCACCGCTGCCAAAGCGAAGAACATTCCGATTCGCATCGGCGTCAATTCGGGTTCGCTCGAAGAGGACATCCTCGAGAAGCACGGCTATCCGACGGCTGAGGCGCTCTACGAGAGCGCGATGCGGCACGTCGGCATCTGCGATGAATTCAACTTTAACGACATCGTCATCTCCGTCAAATCGACCGACGTCAAGCTGATGATCGAGGCCTACCGGCTCGTCGCCGAGCGGACCGACATTCCGCTCCACCTGGGTGTTACGGAAGCGGGAACGACGCGGGTCGGAACCATCAAGTCGGCAGTGGGCATCGGCACGCTGCTGGCTGAAGGGATCGGCGATACGATTCGCGTTTCCCTGACGGATGACCCGGTGAAGGAAGTCGAAGTCGGCAAGGAGATTTTGCGTTCACTGAGTCTTGCGTCGCGCAACATCGAGCTCATCGCGTGCCCGACCTGCGGGCGTCTCGAGATCGACCTGTTCAAAGTAATGGCACAACTCGAGGAAAAGCTCGCGGGAGTGAAGAAGCCGGTAAAGATCGCCGTCCTTGGGTGTGTCGTGAACGGTCCGGGAGAGGCGAGCGAGGCAGACATTGGCATAGCGGCGGGGAAAGGCGTGGGAATTCTGTACCGAAAAGGGGAGATGGTCAAACGGATCAAGGAGGATGAGATTGTTGCGACAGTACTGGAAGAGGTTGAGAAGTTTCAACCGGAGTGACAACAGGAAACGCTCAGCGGGGAGACGAAGGCCGGCGTTGTGATCGGCCTTTTGTTTTTTTGTCCGCTGAGATAAACGAACGGAAAATGAAAGGAAGGGAGTCATGAAAAAGAATCTAGTCGTAATCGCAGGCATTCTCGTGGTGATGGTGTCTGCAAGTGGACGTGCGCAGGAGAAAATGTCAATGCCGATGCC
>DATJYV010000067.1:0-15307 GCA_035499415.1 Bacteroidota bacterium | reverse complement strand
TAATGAAAAGAGCGACATGATGAAACCGGGCGTGCAGTAGCCGCACTGGCTTCCGTTCGTATCGACCATCGCCTGCTGGACAGGATGAAGGTCGGATGCGGCGTCGGCGAGGTTTTCCACCGTGATGAGATTCTTTCGGTGGAGCATCGGCAGGAACGCAAGGCACGAATCGACGCTCTTGTAGCGAATTTTTCCGACCTGGTCAAGTTCACCCAAGACGACCGTGCAGGCACCGCAGTCGCCCTCTGCACATCCTTCTTTAACGCCTTTGTGATTCGGAAGGGAGCGAAGGTAGTTCAGGATGGTTGTCGTGGGCCCTGGGCAGGAGGGGTCGTGAAAGTCGAGGGAGACGAGACGGTCGTCAAGAAGGAAGGAAATGCGGGAGGTCACGGAGTTCGGAGAACTATGAGCTTTTCGACGCCGGGGGGTGGTTACGAGTTAACGGATCCGAGTATTGATGTTGATTTCTTGACATTCGTCTGTGAATGTGCGGATGATGGAAACACACTCGTCTTGTAACTTCCTCCAACCCGACTCCCATCAGTCTCAACGGTCGGGCTCTTTTTCCCAATTTCATTTTCGACCTTCCACCATCCACTTATCACGATTGGCGATTCAGAAGGTCTCCGCAATAGTACCGATTCCTGCTGCAACATTCAAGAATCAAAAAAAGAGTAGTGTCATGAGTTCAACGGGTTCTAACGCATGAAGGAAGCGTCGTGCTGACCTTGCTCGCCTCGCGCATCGACACGTGGTTTCGAGGGATGATGTTTGCAGTCCACGAACCTCAGACAGAGGCTCCTGCCCCTGCCTGTCCGGCAGGCAGGCGCCTCTAGGATAACCCAACGGCAGGTGGGGATGCACCCAAAGTTCGGGGTGACGGTTGCTTGAAAATGGGACACTCCAAAAAAAAGCCCCGACTCTCTCGGGGCTTTTCCGTGTACTTCGCCTGGGTTCAGTTCTTCCCTTTTTGCTGTTTGTAATTTTCATACTGGATCGCCTTCTTCGCATGCCGGACGTCGCCGGTGCTGTCCTTGATCATGCTCTGAAAATCGTCGAGGCGCTGAGCTTGATTGCGGATGGCTTCGCCGCCCGCACCCATCGCTCCCGCTGCGGGCGAAGCAGAAAGTGTCTGCTGCGCCGCGTGGAGATCCTGTGCCGCCTCCTCAGTTTTTCCTTCGTCGAGAGCCTGCGTCGCTTTTTCAACAGCGCGGGTCGAAACCGCCACATCCGCCTTCGCCTGCGTCTCAACGTCACGATGCTGTTCGACGACGCCGAGGTCCGCCGTGTATTCGAGCGATGCGGAAAATGAAGGGGCGACCGGGCTTGTCACTCCCAGCGCGTCGTATTGCAAATTCCCCGACGCGACGGTCAGAGTCCCTGCTCCCTCGGGTACACGCACTTCCAGTGTTAATTCCCGCCGGTCGCCGGAGTAGATATCCCCCAGCGGGACGATGCAGCGCCCGTCTACCGACTTCCACTCGTATCCGATCGCATCTTGCAAGACAACATTCCTGCCGAGCCGCAGCTCAAGCTGCGCATCGCGCGCGCATAAACTGGCGAGCAGATGGAACTCCTTTTTCATGATCGAAACAATCGACCGTGGACTCTCGATGAAATAGTAATTGCCGCTCCCGTTCTCGGCGATCCCCATCATGAGGTTCTCGTTGTAGTCGAGTCCGACACCCATCGTCGTGATCGAAATTCCCTTCGCGCGCTCCCGTCGCGCGATGCGGTCCAGATCCCGGGGGTCGGTCAGGCCAACGTTGGCGAGTCCATCCGAGAGCAGGACGACGCGGTTGATATAATCCTTGCCGAGGTTGCACTCAACCTGGTGGAAGCCCTCGACCATGCCGCCGCCGAGGTTGGTGGAACCGCGGGGAGCGATCCGCTCCACCAGCGCTTTGAGCCGGCTCTTGTCGCCAACGTGGGCGGCCGGCTGGAGTACTTCGATGACGTCATCGTAGATCACGAGGGAAAAGATGTCGTCTTCCCGGAGCTGGTCGATGAGCGACATCAGGGCGCTCTTGGCATTCTCTATTTTTCCCTCCTCCTCCATCGAGCCACTGCGGTCGAGCACGACCGAGAGATTCATCGGTGCGCGTCTTGGCGTGCCGATGTCGGGAGCGATGATCGTGAGCTGTAAGTATGCCGTTCCGCCCTGGCATGATATATAGGGGGAATTGAGTTTTCCCGTCAATGAGAACGGCGACCCGGCCGGAACGATCATCTCGCCCGCCGCAATCGTCACAATCGAGACAAAAGCCGCGAAGAGCGAAGTGATCAGCATTGAGGCTTTCATGATGATGCCCTCCTGATATGGTTTGAAATACGGAACGGTAATTAGTAATTTACCTCATGCCGGTTAATAACATTAACCTCTGAAAGGTAAATGGCTGGGATTTCCGACGTTCCGGGCGACGACGCACGAATAATTCAACTTCTCCGGAACGGGAACGAGGAGGTCCTTCTTGAACTTTATCGATCGCACCGAGCCATGATTCTCGCATATGTGACGCACAACAGCGGTACGGCGGACGACGCGGATGATCTGCTTCAGGAGGCGGTCATCGTTCTCTGGGAACGCGTTCGGGACGGCTCATTTGAATACCGGTCGAAACTCAGCACGTTCCTGTACGGAGTCGTGAAGAATCTGTGGTCCCGCCGGCTGGCGAGAAAGCGTCGGGAACGGCCGGCCGACCCCGACCCTGATGCGATCGCCGGAGAAGACCCGGATGCGCTGGAGACCATCGTTCGTTCGGAAGAGATCGAAGCGGTGCAGAACGCCATGCGAAAGCTCAGCGAGCAATGCCGCAAGCTCCTTCTCCTTTTCTATTGGGAGATGAAACCGATGGAGGAGATCGCGACGCTCATGGGCTTTGCGAACGCCGACACGGCAAAATCCAAAAAATACCAATGCAAGAAATCGCTTGAATCACTCTTGAGTGGGAGCGAGCAATCGAGGCGGACGAGATGAATGCACACTGGACGGAGAATGCAGAGTTGCTGGAACAGTTTGTACTCCGGCAATTGAGCGACGAGCAACGGACCGGATTCGAACGACACCTTCAGGAATGTGCGCAATGCCGTGAGGCGGTCGAGAGGGAAACCGCGCTTGTCGTGGGCATTCGTGCGTTCGGCCGCGATGGACTGAAAGCCCGGCTTCGGGCGAAACTATCGGACGACAAGAAGGATGCTTCGGGATCAAAGCCGGATCGGGCCGGTTGGTATCAGGTACTCGCAGCGGCAGCGGTTCTCGCCCTCGTCGTGGGTCTTGGGGTCTACAACCGTTGGTTTGTTCCGAAAGGAAAATCAGGGATCCTTTTCTCGGAGGATGAGCGTGTGCAGTCTCCGCCGGAGTCTGTCGGGAAACCGGCCTCGCCCCCGGAACCGAACGCGAATGGTGTTGCAAAGTCGGAACAGAGCGGTGGAGAAACCCGGAAGGACGAGATGAAGATTGAAATTTCTTCGGGGGACCGGGAAGGGGCTGCGGGGGAAAATATCCCGGCCGCATCATCTTTGTCGAAACGGTCGGAGGCGAATCCTCTCTCCGCCGGGGAAAAACCGAAGATGGCGTTCGATTTGAAAGAGCACGAAGGAGGGGAAAACGCCGGCGTGTGGGTGGAAGGGATAGCGCTTTCGCCCTCGAATCCGGAGGAGGTATCGGAGTCGAAAGGCGTCGTCCGGGACCAGGCGCAAATGACGAAGAAGATGCAGCTTCAGCAGAAAACGGCCGGGGCTCAATCAGCGGGCCCGAGTGCGGCCGCGAAACAGCAGTCCGGCCTCTCGACGCTGCAGTCGCAGGGCGTGAGGATTCAGGTTGACCAACGTCCGTGGGGCGCGCTTCCGCCGGAGGTGCAATCCTCGGCCCGCGCGGATCAAAGCAACATCGTGATTTCCCGCATCGAATCCACTCCCGCCGGATTGCGAATTACAATGTATCTTGACCGACTTTACACGGCGGAGGAAATACGTCAGGCGTCTTGTCAAGCCGTTGCGCCGGACTCGGTCGTGGTTACGCTGCCGGGGAAAAGAATCGTCTACAAGATTCCCCCTCCGCTTCAGCTTCCAATGAATCCGTGAAATGACCCGATCGTCTGCACGACAATTTTCCCGCGTAAGGGTACTTTCCATTCTGTTCATCGCCGTCGCTGCGTGCGCCGTGGCTCAGGAGAAAGATGAAGGCGAAGATGGGGGAATCGAGCTTCGACAATACTACAGCGGCAAGCTGGGGTTTTACCATCCGGATCCGTCGCTGAACAACGGCCTGATCCTCGGCGTGGATGGTTTGACCGAATTCGTCCGCACGCGCTTTGCGATCATGACCGAGGTTGATTATTATCAAAAGCAGACTGTTTCGACCCTCGTCAATCCACCTCCGTTCATTTCACGTCAGTCGCTGACGGTCATTCCCATCCACATCAATCTCGCCTGGAAGATTTTTGATGCGTATGAGGTCGGCGGGAGCGCGTCAGTAGGAATCGGCGGAGGCGGCTATCTCTATTTTTACAGCATCGAATATCCAACGGCCGGCGGCTCGGTGATCACGGATCAAAGAACCGGCGGAAACGCATTTGGGAGCGCTTTCGCGCGCTTTCTCGTCGGACGATTTTTTATCGAGCCCCGTGTTTTCATTGCATCGAAGTCGAGAGACACTGCGGCCGGAAGTCTTTCGTACGTGGTCAACCCGTCCGGATATTCCATCATGGTGGGTATCCAATCCGACTGAACGTGCCCGGTCCCCGCGTGCGACCCGGCGACCCCGTGTTGTGGAACGGGTGACCTGCCTTACTCTCGTCGACTTGCATTCAAGGGGGATTGCAAGTACTTTTTCGGTCGATCCTTTGCCTGCCGACCCATCCCGACGTCTGCTTTCACATCGCTCAAGGAGAATGAATGATAACGAAGTTCAAGCTACTCATGGCGCTCCTCTGCCTCTGGATGATCGTCGTGACTGTACGGACGAGTCTCCAGGACAATCTTCTCACCGAATGGCCGTCTCTTCTTAAAATTCCCTGGATGGTTGCGACGCTGAACGACTTTTATATCAACATGACAGTCATCTTTCTCTGGGTGGCCTATAAAGAACGTACGCTGGCGTCTCGTCTCGTCTGGCTTGTTCTCCTCGTCGCGCTCGGCAGTATTGCGACAACCGCGTACGTGTTTCTCCAGCTCGTCAAGCTGAAGGAGGGAGACCCCGTCGAGCTCCTCTTCCTTCGCGAAACTGCTTCCGCGAGGTCGGCCTGATGGAAATTTCCGCTATGACAGGGATGGTTCTGCCGGGGTTCGTCGTTCTCTTCCTGGTGATGTGCGTTCTCTGGCTTATCAACATTCGAATCCGAAACGCCGCCATTGTGGACTTCGGCTGGGGAAACGGCTTTGCGATCCTCACGCTCATCTATTGTTACCTCGGCCCCGGATACCTCCCGCGAAAACTCCTCATCGCTTCGATGGTCGTCGTGTGGGGAGCACGGCTTGCGCTTCATCTGCTCTTCGACCGCGTCCTTTCCAACAAGCCCGAAGACGGACGGTACGTGGAATTGCGCAAAGGATGGAAAACCCGCATCGATCTCAAGTTTTTCTTCTTCTTTCAATTCCAAACGATCCTTGTTGTCGTGCTATCCCTGCCGTTCTATCTCATGTGCGTTAACCCGGAAACATCGCTTTCAGTTCTAGAATGGGTCGGCGCCGCCCTCTGGTTGACCGGCCTCGTCGGTGAATCTGTCGCGGACCGTCAGCTGAAACGGTTCAAGGACGACCCATCGAATCGCGGGACGACCTGCCGCGCCGGACTCTGGAAGTATTCGCGTCATCCGAACTATTTCTTCGAGTGGTGCGTTTGGGTGGGCTATGGCGTCGCTGCATTTCCATCCCCCTACGGATGGGCCGCAGTCGTATCCCCCCTCATCATGCTTTCGATCCTCCTGAAGGTGACAGGCATTCCGTGGACCGAAGAACAGGCCGTCCGGACACGCGGAGACGATTATCGCGAATATCAGCGCACCACAAGCATGTTTGTTCCCTGGTTCCCAAAAAAGTGATTGGCGAATTGGTTGAACGTCTAGTTGGCAGCGACGTTCTTCCCGATTGGATTCTCCGTCTCGGAATTCGCCGCCTCCTGCGGGCGCGACTCAAGGAGATTGAAGCGGGCGGAGTCGAGCGCCAGCAGGAGCGGGTCGCCGGGCTCATCGCGGATATGGACCGAAGTCCGATTGCGGTCGCAACCATCGATGCAAACGCCCAGCATTATGAGCTTCCTCCGGAGTTTTTCCGATCTATCCTGGGGAAACGGATGAAGTACAGCTGCGGCTACTGGCCGCAGGGAACGGCGGACCTCGATGCGGCCGAAGAGCGCATGCTCGCGCTCACGTGCGAGCGGGCCGGAATCCGGGACGGCGAGCGTATCCTTGAGCTCGGATGCGGCTGGGGATCTTTGACCCTTTACATGGCCGAGCACTTTCCCGGCGCGCGCATTATTGCCGTGTCGAATTCCCGTTTGCAGAGGACCCACATCCTCCACGAAGCCAAAAAGGCCGGACGAAAGAACGTCCGGGTGTTGACGGCAGACATGAATACATTCCTTCCGCCGGGGCGATTCGACCGCGTACTTTCGGTCGAGATGTTCGAGCACATGCGGAATTACCGGAGACTGCTGGGAATAATCGCCGGCGCTCTCAAACATCGCGGCTTTCTTTTCGTGCATATGTTCGCGCACCGGGAGCATCCATACTTCTTTGAAGTGCGCGACGGCTCCGATTGGATGGCGAAATATTTCTTCACAGGAGGCATGATGCCGAGTGACGGATTGATCTACGCCTTTCAGGATCGTTTCACCATCGAGCGGCACTGGAGGGTTTCGGGCGGCCACTACAAGCAGACCGCGGAGGCCTGGCTTCAGCGGTTGGACATTAATCGCCCCCGTATCATGCCGTTGTTCCGGCGCGTTTACGGAGATGAGGCCGCGGGGCGCTGGTATGCCTCGTGGAGGGTGTTCTTCATGTCCTGCGCGGAGTTGTGGGGATACCACGAGGGGAACGAGTGGATCGTCAGTCACTACCTTCTGCGGAAAAGGAATTAGGCAGGCCGTCGCGTATGCAGAAGATCGCGATTGTCGGTTCGGGAATAGCGGGGATGACGTGCGCTTATTTCCTTTCCCGCAAGTATGAGGTCACACTTTTTGAGAAGAATGACTATGTGGGGGGGCACACGAACACGGTCACTGTGGAGGAGGATGGACGGGAGGTTCCGGTGGACACGGGGTTCATGGTCTACAATGAGGTGACGTATCCGAATCTCGTTCAACTTTTCCGTGAGCTCAAAGTTCCGGTCAAGAAAACGTCGATGTCCTTCAGCGTCCAGCATGTTCCCACGGGACTGGAGTTCTGCGGTTCGAGTTTCAACAAGCTTTTTTCCCAGCGCCGAAACGTCTTTAATATTCCGTTCCTTCGCATGCTTTTGGAGATCAATCGCTTCAACCGGGAGTGTGGGGAAGTACTCAGGAAGAGCGAGTACGAAGGATGCACGATCGGCGAGTACGCGAGGTCGAAGCGATATGGGGATGACTTTATGGAGAAGTACCTGATCCCGATGAGCTCCGCCGTCTGGTCGACGAGCTCAGAGCGAATGGAGGAATTTCCTGCGGCCACGCTTGTCCGATTTTTCACCAACCACGGTTTCCTCGGCCTGAACACGCAGCATCAGTGGTGGACGGTGCAGAATGGGTCGAAAACGTACCGTGAAGCCCTTATCAAGCCGTTTGAAAAACAGATTCGAATCGGAAGCGCCGTCGTCAGGATCGTCCGGGCCGACGCAGGGGCGACGGTCATGACGTCTGACGGTGAGGTGCGCGCATTCGACCGGGTCGTCCTCGCGTGTCATGCGGACGAAGCGCTCAGGATGCTCGCCAACCCAACCACCCTCGAACAATCCCTGCTCCGGCATTTTGAGTATCAGAAAAACCGGGTGACGCTCCACACCGACGCGTCCATCATGCCGAGGTCGAGGCGGGCGTGGTCGTCCTGGAATCACCGGAGCGAAAAGAACGGGGACGGGAGCGCACACGCGACGACGATCTATTGGATGAATAGCTTACAAGGAGTCTCGGAGCGGAAGAATTATTTTGTCTCCGTGAACGATGTTGGGCGCGTGCGAGACGAGTTGGTACTGAAGGAGATGCAGTACACGCATCCGTTGCTCACACGTTCGGCCGTGCAATCGCAGAAGGATTTGCCGCGGCTCAACCGGAACGGCATTGTCTATTACTGCGGGAGCTACTTCAAGTATGGATTCCATGAAGACGCGCTCGTCTCGGCGCTGGATGTCTGCCGGCAATTGGGATGCGGTCCGGTATGGAACTGAACTCCTGTCTGTACGAATGCACCGTGATGCATCACCGGCTTTTGCCGGTAAGGAACCGTTTTGCTTACAAGGTGTTCATGTTCTACCTCGACCTCGACGAGCTCGACACGATTGCCGCGACTCTCCGGATCGTCGGCCGGAATCACCTTAATATTTTCAGCTTTCGGGATTCGGACCACCTCGGGGAAAAAGGGAGGAGCACGAAGGAGAATATCGCCGGGTTTCTGAGGAACCATGGAATAGAACTCGGCAGGGGGAAAATCCGCCTCCTTACCCACTTGAGGACCTTTGGACACGTGTTCAACCCCGTTTCGTTCTACTTCTGTTCCCACGAGAACGGTGAACCGCTTTGCGCCGTTGCCGAGGTAGGCAACACGTTCCGCGAGATGAAGGCCTTCATCCTGCGCAAAGAGGATCGGCAAGACGGGACTTTCAGGAAAAAGGAGGAGAAATTATTCTACGTTTCCCCTTTCATGGACCTTGATACATCGTTCGATTTCGCTTTGAATCCGCCCGCGGAGCAGCTTCGAGTCCAGATTGACGACTACAAGGAAGGGAAGAAGCTGTTTATCAGCACACTGACAGGAAGCAGGCGGCCGCTGAACGACCGGACCTTGATCTCCTATTCCGTCCGCATCCCATTCGTGACGCTGAAGGTCATCGGTCTCATCCATTTCCAGGCCGCGCTTCTGTGGCTCAAGCGGCTCCCGTATCATCGAAAGTCGGAAAACCCCCATATGCAGAAGGACATGAGCGCATGGAACAGGTGAACGGCGGCCCGGCAACGGCTGTAGCAACGCGTTCGGTGTCGCTCTTCGAGCGCATTGCCCTTTCCGTGCTCGGGAGAATCGACCGGGGATTTCTTCACATTACCTTGCCGGACGGAAGCAAGATAACGGCGGGGGATCGATCGTCCTCGATGAGGGGGTCGATGAGAATTGTCCGGGAGGATTTTTTCAGAAAAGGAGTCTTGTTCGCCGACATCGGATTCGGAGAATCGTACGTCGACGGCGATTGGGAGACGGAGGATCTCACGGGGCTCTTGCGGCTTTTGCTTGCGAACATCGACGCACTGACTTTTTTTTCCGGCTCGCGCGGGTATTTCGCCCCCGTGAATCTTTTCAAGTTTGCAAATCGCATCGTTCACACGATGCGCGGGAATTCCCTCCTCCAGAGCAGAAGGAATGTGCGCGACCACTACGACCTGCCCGCAGAATTCTTTGCCCTCTTTCTCGACCGGACGATGACATACTCGAGCGCCCGCTTTTCGGATGCAGATATGTCCCTGGAGGAGGCGCAAGCAGAGAAGTATGACCGCCTGTGTCGCGCGATGAAATTGCGGTCGGGTGACAGGGTTCTCGAGCTCGGATGTGGGTGGGGTGGATTCGCCGAGCACGCCGCCCGGGAGTACGGCTGCGCGGTGACGGGGCTCACAATTTCGCGGGAGCAATTCGCATTCGTGCAGAAGCGGTTGGAGCGAGAGAAGTTGGCCGCGCAGGTTGAGGTTCGACTTGAAGATTATCGCGAGGTTCAAGGAGAGTATGACAAGATCGTATCAATCGAGATGCTGGAAGCCGTCGGCCATCGATATCTGCGGACTTTTTTTCGCAAGTGTCACGAACTTCTCGTGGACGACGGTGTGCTGGGTTTGGAGGTGATCGTTTGTCCCGATTCGCGCTACGATCAGTTGAGGAAGGGGGTCGATTGGATTCAGAAACACATTTTTCCGGGCTCACTGATTCCATCGATTAAGGCGATCAACGATGCGGTTGCGGCAACGGGCGATTTGTATTTGCACGACCTGGACGAGTTCGGGATGGATTACGCAAGGACGTTGGGCTTATGGAGGCGCGCGTTGAACGAAAAGCTGGACCGGTTGCGCGCTCTGGGTTTCGACGAGCAATTCATTCGGAAGTGGAATTACTATCTGAGTTATTGTGAAGTGGGATTTGAACTCAGAAATCTAAACGTCGTTCAGATGATTTATGCTCGACCGAATAATCTCAGGTTCCGTTGAAAACCCATTCTTGGAGCGAATCAGGTGTTGAATGAGATTTGTGTAGCTTGCAGGAGGAGGGGGTTGATAAACACCAACGATTTTGCAATATTGCCCCGCATGGCGCCGATCACCTCTTGAATCCATCTCCTGCTGTTGCCGAGCTGAAGGGGAAAACTGTTTTTGAGCAAAATCCAAATTGTTCCATTAGACTGAAAAGTGACGAATGAAATCGTTCATTTGGCCGCCAGAGTATCTCCTGTACTGTATGATCGGATTTGGATGCCTCCCTGTTGCGGCTGGAGTTTACAGATTTAAGTCCATCGGTTGGCAGTTGCGCTTACTACTGCTCCTTCTTACTGTCTCCGCTGTCTCCATCTTACTCCAATTTCTTTCAGGTCGACATGGGCGATCGAATGTCTGGGTGTCACACTTCTATAGCCTTATCGAATACTCACTCATGATCTGGGTGTATTCGGGATGGGACAATAATTCTAAGCGAGCCCTATTAATGCAGGTAAGTGTCATCCCTTTTGCGCTATTTTGGATTGCAGCAAAAATTTATCTGGAAAAACTCACTGAGCCGGCAGTTTATACACCAACAATTGCAAGGGCAATTTTGGGTTGCGTATCCATGGGATACATATATTATCTGAATTCGATCCCCAAATTCAAGGTTGTAGACAGTCAACGTTTTTGGACAACTTTAGCTACGCTTACACTATGCTTTGGCAGTATAACTTTCTTTGCCCTTAGGACTCAAATACTTTGGTTACCAACCGATGAATTATGGATAAGCATCTCAATAAACTGGGGGGTTAACATTTTAGCTAACTGTTTTTATGCTAACTCGTTTCTTCGCACGTCCGTCTGAGTTCACAAGATATCGCACAATTAATTATGGTTACTCGCCGGATGGCGCTAAACATTCGGCAGAGGATAAGGAGACTGATTCAGAGTTAGGTCCGCTGACATTCCTACAATTGCAATATCTTCCCAAAGTCACGAATGCCGAACATAGGACCGACGTGAAATGTGCAAAATCGTGTGGATTTCGAGCTGAGAACGTGGCAGAATATTTGATTTGTGGGCTTTAATCTTGATTCTGAGAGGCGGACTCAGGATATTACCGGGTAAAGTGGGAAGGACTTTCGTGAAGGAGGGTTTGGAAGAGCCCTCCTTTCTTTTTATTCAAGCAGATAATTCCTAATCCACACTCACATAAACATCTTTCAGGAGAATCGCTATGGCACAGTTGGCCGAGCAAGACGGCGGCGCGAGAGGCAGCGCGCGCGAACCGCCCCCTTCAGTCGCATGAGCGAAAG
Source organism: Bacteroidota bacterium (assembly GCA_035499415.1). Lineage (GTDB taxonomy): Bacteria > Bacteroidota > Ignavibacteria > UBA10030 > UBA10030 > DATJYV01. The sequence continues at coordinate 3,628 of DATJYV010000067.1, read as the reverse complement.
TTTTATCTGTCTATCAATCCACTATTCATCATTCACATATTTCACCAGGAGATTCATCATGTCCTCCAGCAGAAATTTCTTCGTACGATTCAACGCAATCGTATTCTCTCTCCTCCTCGTCGTGGCGTTTTATCTCGTGTCCAACAAAACGACCATCGCCGAAAAATCCATGTATAGCGGTAAAGAGAATCATGTGATCACGCTCGATGCCGCAAAGAAGATGACCGAGAACTTCCAGAAATCGGCCAGCTCGACCGACCTTCTTGCCGGTTATTTTGGAAAGTCGATCTATGAGAAGATCCTTGCGCAGAAGAATTGTGTTGGGATCCGAATCTACAACGCGAAGGAAGAAGCCGGTACCCCCGTGTTCGTCCTCGTTGGCGTCGATGCGAGTGGAAACGACATAGCCAGCGGCGTCGTTGGAGAAGACGTCATTCCGTGCCCGCCATTCTGCGGAAAGGACTATTTAGTCTCCACATCAGCAGCTGGTAATATCGTTGCGATGAAGTAAGGGTTCTTTGATTTCGGCTTGAAGGGTGCCCAAAAGGGCACCCTTTTTTTTCCAGTTAATCTATCCTCATTGCGAGAGACAGAACAACGAAGTGCCTCAGAATGAGACTCAATTTAATTGAAGTCAGCGAGATTGAGATTTCAGCACGAAATCGCGATATTTGATTTGACCCTGAGCCCATTCTGGGGCTGTTGGAAATGAAGTTGAGAGAAATGTCATGCCTTCGTTGAGAATACTGCTGGACGTCACTATCTACTCCAGCTTACTGCCCGTCATCGTGGCATTTCTCAGACTGAGATCTCTTAACAGGGATCTTAAGACCTTCACCGGCCTGATCACAGTTTATTCAATCTCAGTTTTTTTACAACTTTATTTAGGTCGCGCATCCATCAACAACCTCTGGGTGGCCCATTTTTACAATCTGATAGAGTTTAACACGCTCGCAATTCTTTTCTCTGACTGGGTGGATGGCGACTGGTCCAAGGCAGTCATGCGACTCAGTATAGTCCTGTTCAGTTTCTTTTGGCTTCTTTCAAAGGTTTTTCTCGAAAGGATTGATGAGCCGTCAGTTTATACATCCACTATTGCAAAATTGGTTTTGGGGCTCATGAGTATATACCTCCTGCTTGGCTTCGCTAAAGAAACGGAATCATTAATCATCGAAGATCCCCGATTCTGGATAACTGCTTCGGTCCTAATTGCTTCGGCTGGAAGTATCACTTTCTTCGCGTTGCGTGGCGTAATTGCTAAATTGCCTCCGGAACAATTATATCGCGCTTATGCAATTCATTGGATGATTTTGTTAATCACTCACTGCGTGAACACTTGGGTGTTTTTTTGCCGGGACTCCGTCTCACAACGTTCGGAATTCGAAGCTACACCTCGGCTCATAACACATTAGATCCTTGAAGGATTTAATCCTACAATCATTATACGGCATTATTCAGGAGGCCCCTCAGGAATTTTGGTGGACGCTGTGGGTGGGCACTGTCGTGTTGCTGACATTAGCCGTGGCCCTAATCGCGATCATCGTTTCCAATCAACGTCGATTCATTACCGCCCAGCGCAATCAGCTCGAGCAACTCTCCCGCAGCGAGCAGAAGTATCGTAACCTCTTCGAAAATTCACTTGCCGGTGTCGTGCGAATCCTGCTCCAGGACCGGACAGCCGTCGATCTCAATCGGGCTCTTCTCAAAATGATCGGCGATCAATCCGTCGAGGAAGCGCGACGCTTCCTGTTCCGAATCCCCCTTCCGGATCAGGATCGGCTCATGGCGGCTCTGCAGAATAAGGGAACGGTCGAGAATTTTGAAACACATCTGAAACGACCAGACGGGTCCACCTTGTGGATATCATTCTCCGGCCGCTCGTTTCCCAACGATGGCTACATTGAAGCCGTCATCATCGATATTACAGAACGCATGCGCGCCGAGGAGCGCATTCGCGAACAGGCGGCTCTTCTCGACAAGGCGCAGGACGCAATTATCGTGCTGAGTCTCAACGGAGGAATCTTCTACTGGAACAAGAGCGCGGAACGTCTTTACGGCTGGACCAATGACGAGATCCTCGGCAAATCAGTGGCGGAATTCCTCTACCCGGGCGATTATGAAGCCGCGTATCAGCGTTCGCAGAAATTTACCGTCATGAACGGCGAATGGGACGGCGAACTGCGCCAGGTGAACAAGGCCGGCGCGGAGCTTATCACCGACTGTCGCTGGACGCTGGTCAGGACGCCGGAGGGCGAACCCGACTCCATCCTGATGGTCAATACCGACGTGTCGGAAAAGAAGAAGCTCGAGGCGCAATTCCTGAGGGCACAACGGATGGAGAGCATCGGAGTTCTTGCCGGCGGAATCGCGCACGACCTGAACAATATCCTGGCTCCGATCACCATTGCCCTCGATCTCGTCAAACGGAAGTCAAACGACGAGCTCATGCAGAAGGTCATATCCGGCGCCGAGTACAGCGCGAAACGGGGCGCGGAGATGATCAAACAGGTCCTCACATTTGCGCGGGGTATCGGCGGTCAGCGCATCACCATCGAGCCACGGCACCTCATTAATGAGGTCTTCAAGATCTCCAAAGAGACGTTCCCCAAAACCATTCAGCTTCATTCGGACCTCCCCGTGAATCTCTGGAAAGTCATGGGGGATGCCACGCAGCTTCACCAGGTTTTCATGAACCTCTTCGTGAATGCCCGTGATGCGATGCCGCAAGGAGGGATGCTCGACATCAAAGGGGAAAACATCAATCTCGATGAGTCGTTCTCCCGGACAAACCCCGAGGCGAAGGTAGGCCCGTACGTGGTCTTCACCGTCAGCGACACGGGAGCTGGAATTCCGTCCGCGAACAAGGATAAGATCTTCGAGCCGTTCTTTACGACCAAGGAAATCGGCAAGGGTACAGGCCTCGGACTCTCGACCGCACTGGGAATTGTCAAGAGTCACGGGGGATTTTTAACAGTCGAAAGCGCCGAACAGCGCGGCGCGACATTCCGCGTCTACCTCCCGGCAGTGTTGGGCGAAGACATTCGCTCCCGAATGGATGAGGACGAAGACCTCCCGCGCGGCCACGGGGAAGTCGTGCTCGTAATCGACGACGAGCAGGGCCTCCGCGAGATCGCCAAGGCGACTCTCGAGACACACGGATACGGAGTCCTGACGGCCAACGACGGCTCCGAGGCCGTCGGCCTCTACTCAAGAAACTCGAGCAAGGTGAAAGCCGTCATTACCGATATGATGATGCCCCACATGGGGGGGACGGAGACGATTCATGCGCTTCACCGGCTCGACCCCGCGGTCAGGATCGTCGCGACGACAGGGCTGACAATGCCCGAGGATTTAAAGGTGGGCGAAAACGAACTTGTCCGCGCAGTGCTCCTCAAACCGTACACCGCCAGCAAGCTCCTCAAAACGCTGCGGGAAGTCCTGCTTGCCAAGCCCGACCGGCATGCATCCGCTCCGTAGATGCATGGGGTCGAGAGTGCGTTGTCCCCGCCTCGACACTTCGTTCATCCTCCCTCGCCGCCCGTCGCGCGGCCGGGGGCGCAAAGTCTGCTCATAGCGTAAGGCCGATGAAATCGTCGCGTCGCGAGTTTGTAAAAACAATCGCCGGCGC